>NZ_JBSGIW010000046.1:0-60030 GCF_053605265.1 Streptomyces sp. NPDC003943
GTTCGAACCCGACCACCACTTCGTCGACAAACCTGTCGTGTCCGAGGGGGGACTTGAACCCCCACGCCCGATAAAGGGCACTAGCACCTCAAGCTAGCGCGTCTGCCATTCCGCCACCCGGACTAGGTGTGCGTCACTCGCGGGGTTCTTGTCCCCGCGGCGACAAGAACTAATCTACCAGGGGTTTCGCGTGCTCTTCACCTGGGTATCAGGTGCCCCGTTCGTCGCGGTTCACCCGCGCGCCCCCGCCGTCGCCGGCGCCGCGGAGGCGGCGGCCCGCCCGCCACCGTCACGGCGGGCCGCTTGCCATACTGCTGCGATGCCGACGTCACCGCGCGCCACCGAGCAGGGAACGCCCCGGTCACCCGGATCCACCGGTTCGCCGGACCTCTTCGTACGGTTCCAGGGCACGACCCGCAGCCCGCGCGGCCACTTCCCCGGGGTGTTCGCCCTGGCCAACGCCTTGGCCAGGGCGGGCCGGCTCAGCGCCGGGGAATACCGCTTCTGGCGCGCGGCGAACCACTGGTACGACGCCGCGTACCCCGATCCCTCGGTCACGGACCCGAAGGTGTACGACCCCGGGCTGCACCCCGGCGCGGCCGCGTGGTTCAAGGCGTCGGCCCGGCATCTGCTCGAACGGGTGCCGGGCTATCTGGGCCTGCTGGCCGCACACGGAGTGGCGTGCGTGCGGGTCGAGTCGTCGGATCCCGGCCGGATCGTCTACGAGGACGAGGTGCAGGTCGTCGCCGTGCCCTGGGAGCCGTACCGGCCCGCGCGCTGACGGACGCCGCCGGCCTCACTCCGGCAGGCGCGTGTCTCCCGGCAGGCTGATGCCGAAGGTGTCGTGGAGGACCCGCAGCACCTCGTCGTTGTCGGCGAGCTCGCGCGTCTCCTGGGTGCCGTCGGGGGCCGTCTCGGTGAGGCGGCGGCCGGTGAGGGAGAGGTGGGTGCCGTCGGCGAGGGCGCGCTGGGCGTAGACGGCGCGGGCGAAGGGCGAGCGGGGGTTGGTGGCGATGTGCCAGTTGATGACCTCGTAGTCGCAGGGCTCGGAGGGCTCGACCGTGAAGGAGTACTGGTCCTCCCACGTGTCGCCCTGCGGCAAATTGGTCTGGAGCTTCCACAGCTCCAGCGGGCCGTCGTGCGGCGCCTGGACGAGGCGGTGGTGGCGCGGCAGGTCGTGCAGTTCCGCGCCGGCGATCAGCGGGATCGGTTCGAGGAGGGCGCCGATGCTGCCGAAGCCGACGTCGGTCACGAACGGCACCGGCTCCTCGTGCACCTGAGTGAGCATCAGCATGTGCGTGCGCGGCCGGATCTCGCCCGGCTTCGCACCGACGAGGACACGCGCGGTGAGCAGCGTGACCCGGAAGCCGAGCGCGGTGAGCGCGGCGGCGAGCAGGGTGTTCTGCTCGTAGCAGTAGCCACCGCGCCCGCCGTGGACGAGCTTGGCCTCCAGGTCGGCCAGGGCGAGCGAGGGCGCGCTGCCGAGGACGGGGTCCAGGTTCTCGAAGGGAATGCCCAGCATGTGCGCGCGGTGGACGGCGCGCAGCGTGTCGACGGTGGGGTTGTGCCCTCCGGGGAGCCCGATGCGGGTGAGGTAGGCGTGGAGGTCGATGATCATGACTCCACCCTACGGAGCCGACCTCTGTTCGCGCCGGGGATTGCGCACGCCCCCGCCGCCTACGCCGCCCCCGTCACCCCGGCCGCCTCCGCCGCCTCCTTCGCGATCCGCTCGAACTGCGCCCCCATCGCCTCCGCGAGCGCCTGAGCGGCCGACAGCGGGCGGACCATCACGGTGAATTCGTCGATCCTCCCCTCCTCGTCGAAGTGGAGGAAGTCGCAGCCCTGGACGGCGCGCCCACCGACGGTGGCGGCGAAGACGAGGGCGTGGTCGCGTCCGCCGGCGTCGGCGATCTCGCGTACGTAGGTGAAGTCCTCGAAGACCCGCATCGCACCGCGCAGGATCGCCGCGGTGATGGCCTTGCCGGCGTACGGCTTGAAGACGACCGGGCTGGTGAAGACGACGTTCTCGGCGAGCAGCGCCTCGACGGCGGCGGCGTCGCGGTCCTCTACGGCCTTGCGGAAGGGGTGCATGCTCCTGCTCCATCCCATGGATACGAACCCGGCGTATTAAATAAATTGAATAGGTGCGTACGAGAGTAGAGACGGTCGTCGAACCTGTCCAGGGACCGCCCGACCGTGTGCCCCGTCACATTGACCTCCCGCCGCCACGTAGGCTCACGACGGCGCGGCCCATGCGACGAGGAGGACTCCATGAACGCCACCGAGGAAGCCGAGCAGCGTCTGGACGCGGTCGACGTCCTCAACGCGAAGCGGACCCTGGTCCAACTGCTTGCCCGGGCAGGCGTCTGGTCCGGCGACGCGGAGCAGCTCATCGGCCTGGTCGAGGCCGGAGCGCTCGCGCTCGCCCACGACGAACTCGACGCCCTCGCCGGACGCGCGCCCGAGGACAGGGGTGAGCCCTACGCCACCGGCTGGGCCGACGGCGCAACCGCGGCCACCGCGGAACTCGCCGCGCTCGCCGAGCGGACCCTGCGCGCGACCGTCGGGCCCGAGCCGTCCGCGGCCGCCACCGGCCCCCGGTCGCCGGTGTCGCGCATGGAGGTCGAGCGGGCGAAGGTGGCGGTGGTCCCGCTCCACCTCTCCTTCACCGCCGAGTCCGATCTCGACCCCGAGGTCTCCGAGCAGATCCTCACCGCCGTCCTCGGCACGATGACCGCCCGGCGCCGGGCCGGTTACGCGGGCCGGCTCACGGAGTTCGCCTCGACTCACCGCGCCCACGCGGAGCGGATGTACGCGGAGTTCGGCCCGGGCAGCCCGATCGCGATCCACGGCCGCTACACCCTGCTCCACTCCCCCACCAGCATCGCGGTCCTGGAACGTCTGATCACGAACGAGGAGCCGCTGCGCGAGGAGTGGGACGCGGCCGAACTTCCGCCGGCCTGGCTGGACGGCCTGCTGACCGCCTGGGAGTCGACGGCCTGACCGGGCCCGGGCCACCGCCGTCCCCGGCTCCCGCCTGCCCCGTGAACTGCGCGTCTACTATGACCAGCACGACGAGTCAGTGGAGCGGAGAGGAAATCGGGCCCATGCGCCGGCTGGGGGATCTCGAAGCGGAGATCATGGACCGCTTCTGGCGGTGGAACCGCCCGGCCACCGTGCGCGAGATCGTCGACGACATCAACCGGCACCGGGACGTCGCGTACACCACCGTGACGACCGTGACCACGATCCTCTTCCACAAGGACTACCTCACCCGGGCCCGCGACGGCCGGGTCTGGGTGTACCGGGCCGCGGCCACCCGCGAGGCGTACGCGGCGGCCCTGATGGAGGACGGCCTGGACGCCAGCGAGGACCGGCCGGCCGCTCTCGTCCGCTTCGTGGAGAACCTCGACGAGGGCGAACTGGCCGCGCTCCGCGAGGCGTTGCGTACGGTCGGCGGCGGCCGGACCCGGCCGGCGGAGTGACGGGGTGAGCGCGACCCCCGCCCTCCAGGCGTACGCGTCCTGCGTGCCGGTCGCCTGACGTCGGGTCACCGACCGCGCCCCTCAGGAGCTCCGGGGCTCAGCACTCGCCGCGCAGACTCCCGTACGCCAGTCCCAGCTCGCGCTCGGCGACCCGTGGCACGAGGGTGTCGAGGACGGGGTGGGGCGCGGCCTCGTCCGCGTTCGCGTACGAGTCGAGGCCGTCGATGGTCACCAGGATGACCACGCACGCCGCGAGCGGGTCCTCCGTGACGAAGTCGCCGGTGCGGACGCCGTCCTCGATGAGCGCGGTCAGGACGCCGCGCATCTCCGCCTCCTGTTCGGCGACGACCGCGCGCAGGGTGGGGCGGTAGCGGGCCAGGTGGCGGGCGTTGAGCCAGAGGCGGCCGAGGTTGGCGAAGCCGTCGTCGCCGATGCGGTCCAGGAAGCGCGCCAGGCGCCGGGCCGGGGGCAGCTCGCGCTCGGCACCGGGGAGCAGGGCGGCGCGCTCACGGCTGACGGCGCGGGCGAACGCCTCGCACAGCAGGCCGTCGACGGTCGGGAAGTAGTGGCTGATCAGACCGGGCCGGACGCCGAGCTCACCGGCCACCTGCTGCATGGTGACCCGTTCCAGGCCTTGCTCCAGGGCGAGCCGGGCCGCCGTGTCCAGGATCTCGGCTCGCCGCTCGGCGGGGGCTTTGCGGATTCGGGTGCTGCGGGGGGTTGACGTCACACGGCACAGACTATTGGATGGCGCACCAACAAGCTATTGGTTTCCTCGCCAATAACGCTCGGCGAACCCGGCGTCACGAACCCGGCACCGCTCGACGAACCAGGCGACGCACCCCCTCGGTCCCGGCGGTGGCGCGGACGCACCCGCTCTCCGTCTCAGCGAAGGACCTCTCATGGCACCTACCTCCACCTCCCCGGACGTGTCCGGCCACCCCGACGGAGTCGACCGCGCCGGTCAGGTCGAGACCCGGGGCATCGACTGCGTGCCCGACGCCGAGCGGCACGGCACCGCCCGCGAGCTCTTCGGGATCTGGGCCGCCCCCAACGTCAGCTACCTCAGCTTCGTGGTCGGCGCGACCCTCGTCCTCATCGGCCTGTCCCTCGGCGAGGCGCTCGCCGTCATCGTCGCCGGCAACCTGTTCTGGCTGCTCACCGGCTTCATCGCGGTCAGCGGCCCGGCCTCCGGCACCACCGGCTCGGTGGTCTCCCGGGCGATCTACGGAGTCGTCGGCAACAAGGTGGTCGTGGCCCTCACCGGCTGGCTGATCTCCGCGCTCTACCTGGCGCTCAACTGGTCCGCCGCCTCCGTCGCCGGCATCGGCCTCACCGGACGGCTCGGCCTGCCCGAGTCCGCCGCCCTCGACGCGCTCGTCATCTGTCTGATCGCCGGTGCGACCGTGCTCGTCGCGATCTACGGACACGCCACGATCGTGCGCCTGTACTCGGCCCTCACCGTCCTGCTGACCCTGGTGTTCGTCGTGGTCTCCGCGCTCGTCGTCACACACGCCGACTGGTCGTACGCCCCGCAGGAGCCGCTCACCGGCCTCGGCCACCTCGTCGCGCTGGCCTCGGGCTTCACCCTCGTTGCCTCGGCGCCGCTCTCGTACGCGAACAGCCCCGACCTCGCCCGCTATCTGCCGCGCGAGACCAGCGGCACCGCGATCACCCTGTGGACGGCGGCCGGCGCCTTCCTGCCGAGCGTCGCGTTCACGGCCGTCGGCACGCTCGCCGCCACCAGCCTCGACATGAGCGACCCGCAGGGCGCCCTGGAAAGCGTCATGCCGGGCTGGTTCGCACCCGTCTTCGTCGTCGGCGTCGTCCTCAACACCATCGCCAACAACGGCATGACCGCCTACAGCGCGGGCCTGTCCATGCAGTCGATCGGCGTCCGGCTGCCCCGCGTGGCCGCCGTGCTCGTCGTCGGCGTCATCGGCACCGCCATGACCCTCTTCGCGATCCTGGTCTTCGACTTCCTGACGGCCGTCAACGCGATGATGGAACTCGTCGTGATCATCACCGGCCCGTGCATGGCCGTGTACGCGACCGACATCCTGCTGCGCCGGGGCCGCTACGACGGCGAGGCCCTGCACGACCAGCGCCGCACCGGGCCGTTCTGGTACCGCGGCGGCGTCAACTGGGCCGGCGCCCTCGCCACCCTCCTCGGCGCCGGCGCGGCCACCCTCTGCGCCAGCTCCACCTTCTGGTCAGGCCCGCTGTCGGCCCGCCTGGACGGGCTCAACCTCGCCGTCCCGGTCGGCGTCCTCGGCTCGGGCGTCCTGTACTGGACGCTCTCCCGGGCCCTCCGCACCCTGCCCGCAGCCGCCACGACCGCCCGCGACTGACGTCGGTCGCCGGCCGCCCCCGTACGCACCTCTCCCGCCCCTCCCGGAGCCCTTCGTGACCTCGCCTCAACCCTTCCCCTTCTCCTTCCCCTTCCCCCGGCCCGAGCAGCGTCCGCACGTGGCCGTCGCCGACCCCGACCCGCGCCGGCGCGGCCGGGAGCGCGGCCGGCTGCTGGCCGCCGCGGCGCTGCACGGCGCGCTCGACACGTACGACCGGCTGTTCGCCCTGGGCCGGATCAGGCCCGGCGCGGTCCGCGACGACGCCCACCGCGCGCTCGACGCGATCGGCGCCTTCCGCCCGGCGCTGCGCGAGCAGATCGAGGGCATCGCCGAGGGGGCCGGGGTCGAGCCGTGGCGGATCGCCGCGCTCAACGCCCGCACCGAGATCCTGGCCCGGTCGGCCGCCGTGCCGCCCGGCGAGTGCTCCACCGTCGTCCGCGAGGCCGGTGGGTCCCCCGTCGGCGTGCAGACCTGGGACTGGCACGTCGAACTCGCCCCGTACTGGCACACCCTGGAGTCCGCGGGCGGGCGACACCGCTACGTGGGCCTCACCGAGCACGGCATCCTCGCCAAGATCGGCGTCAACAGCGCCGGTCTCGCGCTCCACTTCAACATCCTGGGCCACCGCGACGACCGGGTCGGCGGCATCCCCGTCCACGTCCTCGCCGCGCTGGTCCTGGAGGAGGCGGACGGCGTCGAGCACGCCCGGGAACTGCTCGCCTCGGCCCGGATCACGTCGTCGGGTTCCTTCATGCTGTTCGACCCGGCGGGCGCCGTGCTCCTCGACCTCAGCCCGGCAGGCGTCTTCGAGGCGCCGCGCATCGCCGAGGGCATCCACCTGCGCACCAACCACTTCCTCACCGAGGTCCCGGCCGCGGGCGAGAAGACCTGGCTCTACCAGCCGGACTCCGGCGAGCGCTTCGCCTTCCTGCGCGAACGGCTCACGAAGGGCGGGGAGTCCGCCGTGACCGGCGACGCTCTGCTGCGGCAACTGGTCACCGGCCCCGGCGAGCCGCCCGTCACCTGCGTCCCCGACCCGTCGGCACCGCTGGGGAGCCGCTGGGCGAGCCTCGCGACGATCGTCCTCGATCCCGCCACCCGGGAGGCCCGAATCCTGGACGGAACTCCGGCGGAGCACGCGTCACGGCCGTGGATCAGCCTGGCTGCCGAAGCCGACCACACCGGGCACCCGGCCGCCCCGCGGGCCGACGCTCGGGCGTGACGGGAGCCGACGTGGGCCGGCCGAACGTGACCGCCGAAGCCGGCGCGAGTCGGCCACCCGTGACCGGGGCCCGCCCGGATCGGCCGCACGTGGCCGGGAGTCGTCCGGCGCCAGGCCCTGTCGTACCGGCCGCGCGTGCCTCACACGCCCGCGGGCGGCCCGCCGGGCGTGACCGGCCCCACGGCCGCGGGTTCCGGGCGGCGGCCGGCGAGCGCCAGGCCGCCGACGAGAGCACCGAGCAGCGTCACCCCGACCGCGCACCACAGGCTCGTGGTGTGGGCGGCGATCACCTGTCCGACCACACCGCCGGACGCCTCCTCCGGCGTCAGCCCGGCAAGCCGCGCGGCGAGGACGCCGCCGATCACGGCGGCGCCGATCGCCCCGCCGGCCTGCGCGGCGCCGACCGCGGCGGCAGCGGCGCCGCCCGCCCGGGGCCGGCGGATCTCCTCCGTGGCGGCGGCGTACAGCGGCATGAGGGCGAGGCCGATGCCGAAGCCGGTGAGGATCAGGGCGGGCAGGTCGAAGACGAGGAAGTCCCCCGCCGCGTGGACGGCCGCGAACAGCGCCATCCCCACGGCCATGAGCACCGAGCCGGTGGCGACCAGGACGCCCGGGGCGGCCCGGCGCACCCGGGCGGCGACCGCCGTGGCCGCGACGACCTGCGCGGCGACCGCGGGCAGCACCATCAGCCCGGCCTGCATCGGGGAGTAGCCGGTTTCGGCCTGCAGCCGGAAGACCAGCGCCGTGTACATGATGGGCAGTCCGATGCCGAGGAGGGTCAGGACGGCGAGCGCCCCGGCGCGTCGGGGATCCCTGACGACCTGTGCGGGCACCAGCGACCCGGACGAGCTGGCCTGCGCCCACAGGAAGCCGGCGAGGAGCATCGCGCCGGCCACAATGAGGACGACGGCCAGCACGTCGGTCCAGCCGTTCGACGCGACGCCCTCGAGTCCGTAGACGAGGACGGCGAGCCCGGCGCAGCCGAGCAGCAGTCCCGGCAGGTCGAGCCGGGCGCCGCCGGGCGTGCGAGGCTCGGGCGCGAGGGTGACGACGCCGACGAGGGCGACGACGGCCAGCGGGATGGCGACGAACTCGCCCAGCCGCCAGGAGGCCAGTTCGAGGAACGTCCCGCCGGTGAACGAGCCGACCAGCGACCCGGTACCGACGACCGCGGCGTACACGCCGAACGCCGTACGGCGCGCCCTCTGGTCGGGGAAGGCGGCGACCACCAGGGACAGCGCGGCCGGACTCAGGAGCGCGGCGGAGGCGCCCTGGAGGGCGCGGGCGGCGATCAGCATGCCCTCGCCGGCGGCCGCACCGCAGAGTCCGGAGGCCACCATGAAGCCGACGAGGCCGACGACGAGGACCGTCCTGCGCCCGACGAGGTCGGCGAGGTGACCGCCGAGCAGCAGGAGCCCGGCGAGGACGACGGCGTAGACGCGGAACATCAGGTTCACGCCGTCGGAGCTCAGGCCGAAGTCCATCTGGATGCTGGGGATCGCCGTGTTGAGCAGCGTCGCCTCGAAGGGCACGAGGAAGGTCACCAGGCAGGCCACGGTCAGGGCCCACCAGCGCCTCGGGTACGGGGGCTCGGCGTCGTGCGGCTGCCAGGCCGGGGCGCCGTACCCGGGTGGCGCACCGTACGCGGGGGCGGTCGGGGCGTAGGCGGGCGCGCCGCCGTGTCCGGGGGCGGTCGGCGCGTACGCGGGCAGCGGCGGCGGTACGGGAGCCGGCTGCTGCGCGAGCGCGATGCGGGGGTCGGGCTGCGCCGGGACGCCGGGCGGTGCCGACGGGGCGAAGTCGAGCAACTGGGCGGCGTGTCGGCCGAGTTGGGCGAGTACGGAGTCCGGCAGCCATTCCGCCGGCAGGTCCGCGGCGGTGCGCTCGGCCACCTCGCGGGGCGTCGGCCGGGCGGCCGGGTCCTTCGCCAGGCAGGCGCGCACGAGGTCGACCAGCGACTCCGGTACGCCGGTGAGGTCCGGCTCCTCCTCCGCGACGCGGAACAGGTGCGCGTTGAGCCCGGTGTCGGTGGCGCCGAAGAGGTGGCGCCCGGTCGCCGCGTACACGAGCACCGCGCCGAGGCAGAACACGTCACTGGCGGCGGTGAGTTCGAGGCCGCGGACCTGTTCCGGCGACATGAAGCCCGGCGAGCCGATCAGCATGCCGGTGCGGGTGTGCAGGCTGTCCCCGGCGAGACTGTCCATCGCGCGGGCGATGCCGAAGTCGATGACGCGGGGGCCGTCGACCGTGACGAGCACGTTGGACGGCTTGAGGTCGCGGTGGATCAGGCCTGCCGCGTGGACGGCGCCCAGGGCGAGGGCGAGCCGGTTGGCCAGGGCGCGTACGGAGCGTTCGGGCAGCGGCCCGAAGTCCTCGGCCACGACGGTGTGCAGGTCGGGCCCCGGGATGTACTGGGTCGCGACCCACGGCACGGCGGCCTCGGGATCGGCGTCGAGCACCGCCGCGGTCCAGGCGCCGCCCACGAGCCGCGCGGCGGCCACTTCGCGGGCGAAACGTCTGCGGAATTCCGGGTTCCCCGCGTACTCGGCCTGGACGACCTTCACGGCCACGGTGCGTCCGGCCTCGGAACGCCCCAGATAGACCAGGCCCATGCCGCCGGCGCCGAGGCGGGCGATGAGGCGATAGGGGCCTATGCGGGTGGGATCTTCGGCGGTCAACTGGTCCACAGGAGAGGAAGATAGTGCAACTTCCCTCGTCAGGTGGCGTGATCGACCGAATCGTGTGTGCAACCGCAACCGTCTCCGGGCCCCGCCGAGGTGGTCGCGGAGGCCGGCGCGATGTCATGATCGGCGCACAGACCGTCCGCCCCACAGGTCTCAGCCCTCCCGGGAGGAACACCGTGCGCACCGAGCCCCCGACCGCGCCCCCGACGGAGCCCTCGAACGCGCCGCGCGTGACGTACGACGAGGTGAAGCGCGCCGCCGAGCGCATCGCCGGTCTCGTCCGCCCCGTCGCCGTCGTGCCCGCGGCGGAGCGGAGCGGTGGGCCCGAGGTGTTCCTGGCCCTGGAGTTCCTCCAGCACACCGGCTCCTTCAAGGCGCGTGGCGCGCGGAACTTCCTGCGCGCCCACGCCGAGTCCGGCACCCTGCCGGAGGCCGGGGTGACCATCGCCTCCGGCGGCAACGCCGGGCTCGCGTGCGCCTGGGCGGCGCGGGAACAGGGGGTGCGGGCGACGGTCTTCCTGCCGGAGACCGCGCCCCAGGTGAAGGTCGACCGGCTGCGCGGTTACGGCGCGGACGTCCGGCTCGTCGGCGCGGAGTACGCGGAGGCGCTGGCCGCCTGCGAGGCGTTCGCGGCCGGGAGCGGGGCGCTCGCCTCGCACGCGTACGACCATCCGCTCGTCGCCGCCGGGGCGGGCACCCTCCTTGAGGAGATCCACCGGGCGGTCCCCGGTCTCGACACGGTCGTCGTGTCGGTGGGCGGCGGCGGTCTGTTCGCGGGCGTCGCGGCGGCCGCCCGGCACCACGGCGTCCGTACGGTCGCGGTCGAGCCGGAGAACTGCCGGGCGCTGCACGCCGCGCTCGCCGCCGGCGGACCGGTGGACGTCCCCGTCGACTCGGTCGCGGCCGACTCCCTCGGCGCTCGCCGCGCCTCCGCGGCGGCCGTCCACGCGGCCCGCCAGGACGGCGTCCACTCGGTCCTGGTCCCGGACTCCGGGATCGTCAGCGCCCGCCGCGCCCTCTGGGACGGCCACCGCCTCGCCGTCGAACACGCCGCCGCCACGGCCTACGCGGCCCTCACCTCCCCCGTCCCGGCCTACCGCCCCGGCCCGGGCGAAAAGGTCTGCGTGGTCCTGTGCGGCGCGAACACGGACCCGTCGGACCTGGCACCCGGCCTCTGATCCGAGGGACGGACCCCAGCCGGACGCCGCCGCGGGGCGACCCGGTCGGGGGAATGTCGGGGCGGGGGCGTGCGGCGGACGGGTCCCGGTGGTACGTCGATGGCCATGCAGCCAGGCACTCCTCCCGCGGTCGCCCCGTTCCTCCGTACGGCCGCCGCGTACGCGTGGCGTCTGCTCGTCGTCGGCGTCCTCGTCTACGCGCTGTTCGCGGTGCTCGGGCGGTTCCACGAGATCGGGGTGGCGGTCTTCCTGGGACTCGTGATCACCGCCCTGCTCCGGCCGGTCGCCGACGTCGTCGCGAAGGGGGTGCCGCGCGGGCTCGCGGTGGCGCTGACACTGCTGGGCAGCATCGCGCTCGTGTTCGGGGTCCTGGCCCTGGTGGGTGAGGCGGTGGCGGGTGAGAGCACGACGCTGGTGCGGGAGTTCCGGGCGGGCGTGGACCGGATCGAGCACTGGCTGCAGCGGCCGCCGTTCCGGCTGAATCCGAAGACGCTGTCCGATCTGCAGTCGCGGATCGGGGACTTCCTGTCGTCGCACCGCTCGACGCTGGTGAGCCGGGCGCTGAGCGGGGCGAGCCGGCTGGTCGAGGTGCTGGCCACGCTGGTGCTCGCGCTCTTCTCCTCGGTGTTCTTCATGCACTCGGGTGACCGGCACTGGGTGTGGTTCCGGGACCAGTTGCCGGACTCCGCGCAGGACCGGACGGATCTGGGGGCGCGGGCGGCGTGGCGGACGTTCACCGGGTACACCCACGGGATCGTGCTCGTGGCGGCCACGAACGCGATCCTGGTCGGACTCGCGCTGTGGGTGCTCGGGGTGCCGCTCGCCGTGCCGCTCGCACTGCTCGAGTTCGCGGCGGCGTTCGTCCCGATGTTCGGTTCGCCGATCGCGCTCGCCGTCGCGGCCGTCGTGGCGCTGGCCTCGAAGGGGCCGCTGGTGGCGGGGCTCGTGATCGCCCTGATCGTGGTGATCGGCCAGATCGAGGGGCATCTGCTGCATCCGCTGGTGATGAGCTGGGCGGTGCGGCTCCATCCGCTGGTGGTCGCGATCACGGTCGTCGCGGGGACGATCGCGGCCGGCGTCGTGGGTGCGGTGGTGGCGGTGCCGATCGTGTCGGTGGTGTGGGCGGTCTACACGACCCTGCGCGCGGCCCACGCCGAAGAGCGGGCCGCGGCGGCGGAGGGCAGCCCGCCGGAGGGCCAGGCGGAAGGCCGGGCGGAAGGCCGGGCGGCGGAGGGCGAGGGGGAAGGCCAGGCGGCGGAGGGGCCGGGGAAAGGCGCGGCGGAGGGCGAGGGGGAAGGCCAGGCGGAGGGCCGGCGGAAGACCAGGTGGAAGCGGCGCCTCAGCGTGCGGCGGTGGCGATGCTCACGACGTTCGCGGTGACGACGGCTCCGATGGCCGCCGCGTCGGCCCAGCCGAGGTGCTGGCCGAGGCCGATCCAGCCGACCAGCGCGGCGAGCACCGGGTTGACGCTCATGAAGAGGCCGAACGCCGCCGGGGGCACATGCCGCAGGGTGAACAGGTCCACGAGGTACGGGACGGCCGAGGCGAGCACGCCGGCGGCGACGGCGTAGCCGAGCGAGGCGGCGGTCGGCGGGTGGCGCAGGGCGACGACGAGGCCGACGGGCAGGAACATCACGGCGGAGATCCCGGCCGCGGCGGCGCTGCCCTGGGCGCCGGGGATGCGGCTGCCGACGGTGCGGTTGAGCAGGATGTACGCGGCCCAGCAGCAGGCGCCGAGGAGGCCGGCGCCCATGCCGAGGTAGTCGGTGGTCGGCTGCGGGCGCATCAGGGTGACGACGCCGGCCGTGGCGAGCACCGCGCAGCAGGCGTCGACCCGGCGGCGGGTGGCTGCCAGCGCGATGGTGAGCGGGCCGAGGAACTCCAGGGTCACGGCGAGGCCGAGGCCGACCCGGTCGATGGCCGTGTAGAGGGAGAGGTTCATGGTCCCGAACACGACGGCGAGGCCGAGCACGGGCTGCCACTGCTGCCGGGTGAACTCCCGCAGCCGGGGGCGGCCGATGGCGAACAGGACGACGGCGGCGACGTACTGGCGGACCGCCACGACCCCGACCGGGCCGAGCACGGGGAAGGCGAGGGAGCCGGTCGCGGCCCCGATCTGGGTGGACAGGCCGCTGCCGAGCATGGCGGCCACACCGGCCGGGGAGGTGCGGTGCGGGGGCTGGGCGGTGACGGCCGGCCCGGTGGCGGTGGTGGAGGCTGTGGGCATGTCCAGGATCGTCCTCTCGGGTTCCCCTTGCACAAAATGCATGCGCGGAGCAGATCTATACGCTTGACGTATGGATGTGGAACTGCGCCAGCTGCGCTGTCTGGTCGCGATCGTCGACGAGGGCACCTTCACGGACGCGGCCCTGGCGCTCGGCGTGTCCCAGGCGGCCGTCTCCCGGACGCTGGCCGCGCTCGAACGGGCCCTGGGCGTGCGGCTGTTGCGCCGCACCTCGCGTTCGGTGACGCCGACGGCGGCGGGCGTGCGGGTGGTGGCGCACGCCCGCCGCGTCCTGGCCGAGGCCGACGAGCTGGTCCGGGAGGCCACGTCCGGCGAGCCGGCCCTGCGGATCGGCTACGCCTGGTCGGCGCTCGGCCGGCACACCCCCGCGTTCCAGCGGCAGTGGGCCGCCGCGCACCCCGGCACGGAGCTGCAGCTGGTCAGGGTGAACACGCCGAGCGCCGGGCTCGCCGAGGGCTCCTGCGACCTGGCCGTGCTGCGCAGGCCCGTCGAGGACCGGCGGTTCGACTCGGCGATCGTGGGCCTGGAGCGGCGGCTGTGCGTGATGGCCGCCGACGATCCGCTGGCCCGGCGCCGCTCGGTGCGGCTCGCCGACCTCAGCGGCCACACGCTGCTCATCGACCGGCGCACCGGCACCACCACACCGGAGCTGTGGCCGCCCGACGCCCGGCCGGCGACGGAGGACACGTACGACGTGGACGACTGGCTCACCGCGATCTCCACGGGCCGCCGCATCGGCATGAGCGCGGAGGCCACGGCCAGCCAGTACCGCCGGCCAGGCGTCGTCTACCGCCCGGTGCGCGACGCCGAGCCGGTCGCGGTGCGCCTGGCCTGGTGGCGGGACGACCCGCACCCGGCGACGCAGGCGGTGATCGAACTGCTCACCGGGCTCTACCGCACGGCCTGACGGTCCCGGACCCGGAGAGGGTTCCGGACCCGGACTGGGCCCGGACCCCTGGCGAGTCCCGGTCAGATCGCTCCGGCGGCCCGCAGTGCGTCGATCTCGGCGGTCGTGCGGCCCAGCTCCGCCAGGATGCTCTCGGTCTGCTCGCCGACGGCGGGGACCGGGTCCATGCGCGGGGCGGTGCCGGACAGGTCGGCCGGCGGCAGCAGCGCGGGCACCTGGGCGCCGCCGGGTATCCGGACGTCGTGCCAGCGCTCGCGGGCGTCGAGGACGGGGTGCGCCAGGAACTCCGCCATGTCGTTCACGCCCGCGTTCGCGATCCCCGCCTCGTCGAGGAGCTTGCCTGCCGCGGCGCTGTCGATCCGCGTGAAGCGCTCGGCGACCAGCGCGTCGAGCTCGTCACGGTGGGCTACCCGGTCGGGGCCGGTGGCGAAACGGGGGTCGTCGGCCAGCTCGGGCCGCTCCAGGAACCGCTCGCACAGCGCGACCCACTCGCGCTCGTTCTGGATGGAGAACAGCACCTCCTTGCCGTCGGCGGCGGTGAACGCGCCGTACGGCGCGATCGTGGCGTGCCGGGTGCCGATCCGCGGCGGCTGGGTGCCGCCGTACCGCGTGTAGTAGGCGGGCTGGTGCATCCACTCGGCCAGTGCCTCGAAGAGGGACACCTCGACGGCGCGGGCGACTCCGGTGGTGGCGCGGGTGAACAGGGCGGTGAGGATCCCGCTGTAGAGGTACATCCCGCCGGCGATGTCGGCGACCGACACCCCGGCGCGGGCCGTGCCGTGCTCGTTGCCGGTCAGCGACACCAGGCCGGTCTGGCACTGCACGAGCAGGTCGTACGCCTTGCGCTCGGACCACGGCCCGGTGGTGCCGTAGCCGGAGAGACCGGCCGCGATCAGCGAGGGGAACCGCTCGGCCAGGGCCTCCGGCCCGAGGCCGAGGCGCGCCGCCGCGCCGGGCGCCAGGTTCTGCACGAACACGTCCGCCCGGCCGAGCAGTTCCTCCAGGACCGCGCGCCCGTCGTCCGTCTTCAGGTCGAGGGTGATCGACTCCTTCGACCGGTTGAGCCACACGAAGTAGCTGGACTCGCCGTGCACCGTGGTGTCGTAGCGACGGGCGAAGTCGCCGCCGCCGGGGCGCTCCACCTTGATGACGCGGGCGCCGAGGTCGGCGAGCTGGCGGGTGGCGAAGGGGGCGGCCACGGCCTGTTCGAGACTGACGACGGTGATGCCGGCGAGCGGCAGCGGGTCGGGTGCGGGCGGTGGGGTCATAGGGCGGCCTTCCGTGGGCGGTGCGGGGCGGTACGGGCTCCGGGAGCCGGGGCTGCGGCGCCGACCGGGCGGCCGGTTCAGCGTATGACGGCGTCCGACAAGGCGTGCAGGCGGAGGGCCAGTTGTATCTCCAGGGCGCGGGCCGGGGACTGCCAGTCCGGGCCGAGCAGCCGTCCGATCCGGTCGATGCGCTGGGCCACGGTGTTCACGTGGACGTGCAGGTCGTCCTTGGTGCGGGCCGGGCTCATCCCGCTCGCGAAATAGGCGTCCATGGTGCGCACCAGGTCCGTGCCCCGGCGCCGGTCGTAGGCGACGACCTGGCCGATGGTGCGGTCGACGAAACCCTCGATGTCCCGGGCGTCGGCGAGCAGCAGGCCCAGGAATCCCAGGTCCTCCGCGGCCGCGCCCTCGCCCTGACGGTGCAGCAGCCGCAGCGCGTCCAGGCAGCGGCGGGCCTCGGCGTAGGCCGGTGCGACTCGCTCGGGGTGGGCGAGGGGCGCGGTGACCGGGGCGGAGGCGCCGACGGTGACGGGTTCCCGGAGCGCGCCGCCCAGGTGTTTCGCGGTCTGCCGGGCCAGGTCGGCGGCGCGCTCGCCGGGGCCGAGCGGCAGCAGCAGGACCGTACCGCCGTCGCGGGCCGAGGCCAGGCCGTGGTGGGTGGCGGCCAGATGCGAGGCGGCGGAGCGCAGCCGCTGCCGGTCGGCGCTCTCCCGGCCTCCGGCGTCCGCCTCCGTCCCGGCGCCGGCCCGGTCGATGCGGGCGGCGAGCACCACGTGCGGGGCGGCGGTGTCGGTGCGCAGCCGGGCGGCGCGCTCGCGCAGCAGGCGCGGGTCGCGGTCGGGTGCGTCGAGCAGGTCGTCGAGCAGCTCGCCGCGGACCCGCTGTTCGGCCTCTCCGGCGGAGCGGCGGGCGAGCAGCAGGAGGGAGGTGACGAGGGCGGCCCGTTCCAGGGTGCGCAGGTCGACGGGGTCGAGGTCGGGCCGCTCGCGCAGCACGAGGGCGCCGAAGGTCTCGCCGCCGGCGGAGACGGCGGCCACCCAGTCGTCGCCGTGGCGGGTGGCGTGGCCGGCGGAGATCCTGGCGGGTCCGGGCCGCTCCTCGACGAACTCGACGGCGCCGCCGAGGACTTCCGAGACGGCGGCGGCCACGTCGTCCACGCCGCCGCCGCGCAGCACCAGTTCGGTGAGCCGGTCGTGGACCTCGGAGGCGCGCTCGATGACCCCGCTGTGCTCGCGGATGATGCCGTTGGCCCGCTCCAGCTCGGCGAGGGCGGAGCGGGTCTCGGCGAGCAGGTTGGCCGTGTCGATCGCGACGGCGGCGTGCGCGGCGAAGGAGCCGAGCAGCGCGACCTGTTCCCGTTCGAAGACGCGGGCGCGCCGGTCGGCGGCGAAGAGGACGCCGATGACCTGGCTGCCGAGGGTGAGCGGCACGCCGAGGATGGCGACGAGGCCCTCGTCGCCGACGGCGCTGTCGATGGCCTCGGTGTGCTGGAAGCGCTCGTCCTGGAAGTAGTCGTCGGTGACGTATGGGCGGGAGGTCTGGGCGACGAGTCCGCCGAGTCCCTCCCCCATGCCGAGCCGGACCTGCTGGAACCGGGCCGAGACCGAGCCCTCGGTGACCCGCATGTAGGTGTCGCCGCGGACCGGGTCGTTGAGGCTGAGGTAGGCCACCTCGGTGCCGAGCAGGGAGCGGGCGCGCTGCACGATGGCGCGCAGCACGTCGTCGAGGTCGCGCAGGCCCGCGAGGTCGTGCGCGGTCTCGAAGAGCGCGGACAGCTCGGCCTCGCGCCGCCGCCGGCCCTCGAGCTCGGCCCGGACCCGCAGCGCGAGCTGCTTGGCCTGTTCGAGCTCGGCCAGCTCCGCGGGCCCCGCGCCGCCCGCACGGGCGAGCAGCACGGGGCGGTCGTACGCCTCGGTCGCGGCGCCGCGGGCGAGGAGCTCCAGGTAGACGGCCTGTTCGTGGGTCATGGTCACAGGGATACCTGTCGTACGGGGGGTCGCACCAGCCCTGTGGACAACCGCCTGTGGACAACGGGGAGGTGTGCCTGTGGGGCTCGTGGGGGGTCGTGGGGCCTCGTGCGGCCTCAGTGAGCCGTCCAGCCGCCGTCGAGGGTGAGCGAGGTGCCCGTGACGAAGGAGGTGTGCGGGCCGCAGAGGTAGAGCACGGCCTCGGCGACCTCGGCGGGCTCGATCAGCCGCTTGAGCGCCGAGTCCTTGAGCAGCACGTCCGTCAGGACCCGGTCGGCGGAGATGCCGTGGGCGGCGGCCTGGTCGGCGATCTGCCGTTCGACGAGGGGCGTGCGCACATAGCCGGGGTTGACGCAGTTGGAGGTGACACCGTGCGGGGCGCCTTCGAGTGCCGCGGTCTTCGACAGGCCCTCCAGACCGTGCTTGGCGGCCACGTACGCGGACTTGTAGGCGGAGGCGCGCAGTCCGTGGACGGAGGAGATGTTCACGATCCGGCCCCAGCCCTGCGCGTACATCCCGGGCAGTGCGCCGCGGATGAGCCGGAAGGGGGCCTCCAGCATCACGGTGAGGATGGTGTGGAAGACGTCCGGCGGGAAGTCCTCGATGGGGCGGACGAGCTGGAGTCCGGCGTTGTTCACGAGGATGTCGGCGCCGGCGGCGAGGGCCTCGGCAGCGTCGAGGTCGGTGAGGTCGAGCGGCCGCGGCTCGACCCGGCCGGGCAGTGCGCGGGCGGCCTCGGTCAGCGCGTCGAGTCCTTCGGCGGCCCGGTCGACGGCTCTGACGACGGCCCCGGCGGCGGCCAGCCGCAGCGCACAGGCGCGGCCGATGCCGCCGGCCGCGCCGGTGACGAGCGCGGTGCGCCCGGAGAGGTCGGGGGCGCCGGACTCGGGCGCGGTGAGGGCGGCGGGCCGGGGCCCGGCGTCCCGGTCCGGGGCGGGTCCTGTGGCGGGTCCTGTGGTGGTGAGGGCGCTCATGCTCCGCACCTTAGGGAGCCGCACACCCCCGACCGATGTGTGCCGGACACACAGTTCAGCCCAGGGCCGTGGTGTCGAACCATGTGGGTTCGTCCTTGAGGGCCTTCTCGATCCGGAAGTGGGAGAAGCGCTTCATCTCGGGAAGCGCGTCCAGTTCGAACCAGCCGACCTCGGTCGACTCCTCGTCGTTGACCCGGGCCTCGCCCCCGACCGCCCGGCAGCGGAAGGAGACGTCCATGAACTGGCACTGGTCGCCGTTGGGATAGACGACGGGCTTGCGCAGGGTCTGCACGAGCAGGATCCGCTCCACCTCGCAGCGCACGCCCGTCTCCTCGTACACCTCGCGGACGGCGCAGGCGGCGGGCTGCTCCCCGGGCTCGACGATGCCGCCGACGATGGCCCACATCCCGGTGTCCGCGCGGCGCCCGAGCAGCACGCGTCCGCGGTCGTCGAAGACGACGGCGGACACGCCCGGCAGGAAGAGCAGCTGGTGGCCGGCGGAGGCGCGGAGGTCGCGGATGAAGTCAGGGGTGCCCATGACTCGACCCTAGATCATCTCCGCGAGCCCCTGATCCGCCGCCTGATCCGCCCCCCGGTCCGGCTCCGACCAGGCCTCGATCCGGCCCTGATCCGCGCCCCGGTCAGGCCGTGCGGGCCCTGCGGGCGCGCACCGAGCGCGCCACCGACCAGCCGAGACCGCCCGCCGCCACCGCGACGAGGAGCATCTCGGGCAGGATGCCCATCCGGGTGGCCGGGGTCAGCGAGGACCGCAGCGGCACCTTCTCGACCAGCACGTCCGGGGTGAACAGCTTGGTCTGCGCGACGATCGTCCCGTCCGGCCGGATGACCGCGCTGACGCCGCTGGTGACCGGCACGACCACGCTGCGGCTGTGCTCGACGGCGCGCACCCGGGACATGGCGAGCTGCTGGTAGGTCATCTCGCTGCGGCCGAAGGTGGCGTTGTTGCTGGGTACGGTGATCAGCTGGGCGCCGTGCGTGACGGTGTCCCGGACCGCCCAGTCGAAGGCCGCCTCGTAACAGGTGGCGAGGCCCACCTTCGTACCGGCGAGGTCGAAGACACCGACCTTGTGCCCGGGGCCGAAGTCACGGCGGACCCGGTCGACGTCGCTGCTGAAGAGGCGGACGAAGGACCGCATCGGGATGTACTCGCCGAAGGGCTGCACGTGTCGCTTGTCGTACTCGGCGACCGGGCCCTTCTTCGGGTCCCACTCGATGAGGGTGTTGCGCAGCTTGCCGGTCGGCGGCGCGATCACTGCGCCGATCACGGTGGGTGCGTCGATGTCCGCCACCGCCTGGCTGATGACGTCGAACGCGTCGGGGTTGGCGTACGGGTCGATGTCGGAGGAGTTCTCCGGCCACAGCACGAAGTCGGGCTGCGGCTCGCGGCCCGCCTTCACGGCGGCGGCGAGCTCCTTGGTGCGGTTCGCGTGGTTGTCGAGGACCGCGCGGCGCTGGGAGTTGAAGTCGAGACCGAGGCGGGGCACGTTGCCCTGCACGGCGGCGACGGTGGCGGTGCCGTCCTCGGCCGCGTCCGAGACCAGCGGCATCGCGGCGAGCGCGCCGGTGACCGGTACGAGGACGGCGAGGGCGGCGGCGAGCAGCGGGCCGCGCGGCGTGCGGGGCCGGGCCTCGGCCTGCGCGGCGTCGGTCCCGGCGGCGGCGCGCCGGGCCAGGACCTGGCGGAGCACCTCGTACAGGCCGAAGCCGCACAGCGCGACGGCGAAGCCGAGCACCGGGGTGCCGCCGACGGCCGCGAGCGGCAGGAAGACGCCGTCCGCCTGGCCGAAGGCGATCTTGCCCCAGGGGAAGCCGCCGAACGGCACGCGCGCGCGGGCCGCCTCGCCGGCGATCCAGACGGCGGCGGCGAACACCGGCCATGCGGGCAGCCGCGAGACGGCGGCGACGCCGAGGCCCACGACCCCGATGAACAGCGCCGACACGGCGGCGAGCGCCAGCCACGGCAGCGGCCCGACCTCCTCGCCGGTCCACACGAGCAGCGGCAGCAGGAAGCCGAGGCCGGCCAGATAGCCGAGCCCGAATCCGGCCCGCAGCCGGCGGCCGCGCAGCGTCCAGCCGAGCAGCCCGAAGGCAGGCAGGGCCAGCCACCACAGGGGCCGGGGCGGGAAGCTCAGGAACAGCAGCAGTCCGGACAGCGTGGCCGCGCCCGGGCGCAGCAGCCGGCGCAGGCCACGGCCCCGCGCGCGAGCAGTGGCGGGGACGGGGGACTCGGGCACGTCGGCCGGGGCGATGGTGGTGCTCACGTGCCGGAGTCTACGGCGCGCGGCGCGCCCGACAGGAGCGCGGCCCGGAACCGCGCGCCCCTGTAAGACCTGCGTGGCACGTCGCCGGCCGGGCTCGCTTCCCCCAGGGGACGGAGCGCGGGGCCGCTCGCAGGCCCTGGGCGCGCCGGTCCGGCCCCGCGAGGCATGCGGCGCGCGAGTGTCGACCGTGCAGGGCAGGCCGCATGGGTCGGTCGCCGCGGCAGCTCGCTTCCACCGGGGGCCGGCGCGGGGCGCGCCGCTCGCGCGTACTCGCGCCCCCACGGGACCGGCCGCCCGCCTCCACAGCGCGGGGTCCTGGCGCCACGCCCCTCAGGCGCTCGCCCGGCCCGTCGGTGTCGGCGGCGGGGTCGGATGGAGGAGGGAGCGGATGGCGCGGACCGCGGATTCGGCGTCGTCGACGGTGACGGTGAAGGTGCGGCCGTCGCCGAGGCGCAGGATCAGGCCCTCACCGCGGCGCACGACGACCGCGGTGCCCTTCTCGGGGCGCCAGCGGTAGCCCCAGCCGCCCCACTGGCGCGGGGTGACGGAGGGCGCGAAGTCGGCGTCGACGACATGGGAGAGCGGGATGCGGCGGCGCGGTACGCCGATGTGGCCGCAGCGGACCTCCATGCCGCGCTGGTCGACGCGGACGGCGACGTGCACGAAGGCGAGCGTGCCGAAGAGCACGAGCAGGCCGGCGGCGAGGCAGCCGATGACGGCCATGAGGAGCGGCGCGACGCCGGACGTCCACGACGACCGGACGGCGAGCGCGACGCCGAGCGCCATGCAGGCGACCCCGGCGACGGCCGGCAGCCATTGCATCCGGTTGGTCGCGCGTCCGGTCCAGACCGGGGGTGCGGGTCCCTCGGGACCCTGGTTCACAGAGTGGTCCCTCATGGTGACAGCCTATGCACGTTCCGTTGTCACGGCGCTTCGGCGGAGTCGTCCGGGTACACCCGGTGCGCCCGGTGCGGCCCGGAAGCTCAGCGGGTGGTGGTGGCCGCCGCCGCCAGGGAGCGGCCCTCCGCGTAGCTCAGCGCGGCCTTGGACAGTTCGCCGGTCCGGCCGCTCAGGAGCACCGTCAGTCCGCCGGTCGGGGCCGCGGCCGGGTCGGCCTCGGCGCCGATCCGCCGCAGCGCCTGCGCGGCGACTGCCCCGGCGGAGCCGTGCAAAACGACGGGCGGCTGCTCGTCGGTGCGGTGCAGCGCCGACCGGATGAGTTCGGCGACCAGCTCGTAGTGGGTGCAGCCGAGGACCACGGCCCGGACGTCCGCGGGCGTGAGCTCGGCCGCGGCGGCGACGGCCCGGCGCACGGCGGTCTCGTCGTCGTACTCGACGGCGTCGGCGAGGCCGGGGCAGGGCACCTCGGTGACCTCGGCGCCGTTCGCGAAGTCGTCGATCAGTCCGCGCTGGTAGGGGCTGCCGGTGGTGGCCGGGGTGGCCCAGATGGCGACCTTGCCGCCGCCCATCGCGGCGGGCTTGATCGCGGGCACGGTGCCGATCACCGGGATACCGGGCTCCAGCTCGGCGCGGAGGGCCGACAGGGCGTGGACGGTGGCGGTGTTGCAGCCGACGATGAGCGCGTCGGGCCGGTGCGCGGCGGCGGCCCGGGCGACGGCGAGGGCGCGCTCGGTGATGCCGTCGGGGGTGCGCGGGCCCCAGGGCATGCCGTCCGGGTCGGAGGAGATCACCAGATCCGCGTCGGGCCGCATGCGGCGGACGGCAGCCGCTGCCGGGAGCAGGCCGATTCCGGAGTCCATCAGTGCGATCTTCACCCGGTCACCCTAGCCGACCGCCCTTGATTCCCCGGCGATCTGGGGCAGACTGCGGCGAATGAGCCCGCTTGCCTGGATCGCGACCGGTTCCCTGGCCGTCTGGGGGTGGCTGCTCCTGGGCCAGGGGTTCTTCTGGCGCACGGACCAGCGCCTGCCGCACCCCACGAGCGCGCCCGAGGAGTGGCCGCGGGTCGTGGTGGTGGTCCCCGCGCGGGACGAGGCGGAGGTGCTGCCGCTGAGCCTGCCGTCGCTGCTCGCCCAGGACTACCCGGGCCCGGCGGAGGTGATCCTCGTCGACGACGGAAGCAGCGACGGCACCGGGCGGATCGCCGACGAGCTGGCGCGCCGCCAAGGCGGGCTGCCGCTGTCCGTGGTCCGGCCGGGAGAGCCGGAGCCCGGCTGGACGGGCAAGCTGTGGGCGCTGCGCCACGGAATGGCGCTGGCACGCGCGCGCGTGCCGGAGTTCCTGCTCCTGACGGACGCGGACATCGCGCACGAGCCGGACAGTCTGCGGCTCCTCGTGAGCGCCGCGACCGGGCACCGGCTCGACCTGGTGTCGCAGATGGCGCGACTGCGGGTGGCGAGCGGCTGGGAGCGGCTGATCGTGCCGGCCTTCGTCTACTTCTTCTGTCAGCTCTATCCCTTCCGCTGGATCAACCGGCGGCGTCCGCTGGCCACGGCCGCGGCGGGCGGCTGCGTACTGCTCCGGACGGAGACGGCGGAGCGGGCCCGGGTGCCGGAGGTGATCCGGCAGGCCGTGATCGACGACGTGTCGCTGGCCCGGGCGGTACGGCGGGTGGGCGGACGCGTCTGGCTGGGTCTCGCCGAGCGGGTGGACAGCATCCGCCCGTATCCGCGCCTGGCCGACCTGTGGCGGATGGTGGCGCGGAGCGCGTACGCGCAGCTGCGGCACAACCCGCTGGTGCTGCTCGGTACGGTCGCGGGCCTCGCGCTCGTCTATCTGGCGCCGCCCGTGACGCTGGTGGCCGGGCTGCTCGCGCAGGACGCGCCCGCGGCGTGGGCCGGCGGGGCCGCGTGGGCGGTGATGGCCTCCACGTATCTGCCGATGCTGCGCTACTACCGTCAGCCGGCCTGGCTCGCGCCGCTGCTGCCGTTCACCGCGCTGCTCTATCTGCTGATGACGGTGGACTCGGCGGTACAGCACTACCGGGGCCGGGGCGCGGCGTGGAAGGGACGCACATACGCCCGGCCGGAATCCGCGCCCGGTACTCATCCCGGTTCCTGAACATCGGGCCAATTTCCCGCACACCGCGTGTACCGCAACGTCAAGATTCCTTTACACGGCACTGAGAACGGGCATCACGGGCAAGCTCGCAACCCGCGGGTAACCCCTCCCGAACTCGGCTTTTTCAAGATCGCTGACCTGCGGCGCGACCGATTTTGTCGGGTTCGCTCACATTGCCGTTCAGTGTTCTCAACGAACGCTTCAAACAACCCTCTTACCGGACTCCCCATACAGCACATCGTGGGCTTAACTTATGGCCATGACCTCCCCGCGCTCCACCTACGGAGGCGGTTACCACACCGCGCCGTCGTTCCCCGACACCCCGATCTACGACTCCCTCGTCGCAGAACGGGGCACGCCTCAGATCGCCCCGATCCGAGTGCCCTCCGCGTACGACACCGGCAGCGGCTTCTCCGGAAGCAGCAGCTACCTGCCGGCGCTGCCCGCGGCCCTGCCCGCCCTCCCGGCGGCGCCCTCCCCGCAGCCGCCCGCCCCGGCGTACGGCGGCAACGGCGGTTACGGCTACCCGCAGCCGGCCGCCCCGCAGATGGCCCCGGCCATGGCACCCTTCCCGGCCCCGGTCCCGCAGATGGCGCCCGCCGCCCAGATGGCCCCGGCGACGCAGCTGATGGCGCCCGTGCCGCTCCAGCAGGCCCCCGCGCCGTACATCCCGCAGCAGCCCGCCGCCCCGCGCGGTTACCCGGCCCCGCAGCCGCAGCAGCAGCCGCGCCCGATGGCCACCGGGTACGAGGCGATGCGCCCGGCGGCGGCCCGCCCGGCCCCGGCGCCCGCGCCCGCCCCGTACGACGACCCGTACAACCGCCCCTACCAGGGCCGCGGGTACTGACGGGACCGGCTTTCTGAGCCGGTGGAGCGACTGGCAGGATGGCGTCATGCCGATTCCTGTCCTGAGCTCCGTCCATGTCCACCCGGTCAAGGCACTGCGTGGGTTCGCCCCCGCGGAGGCGGAGGTCCAGCCATGGGGACTGGCCGGTGACCGCCGCTGGGCCGTCGTGGACACCGCGGGCAAGGTCGTGACCCAACGCCAGCACGCCCGGCTGGCGTTGGCGTCCGCGCAACTGCTGCCGGGCGGCGGTGTCACGCTGTCCGCGCCCGGCCGCGAGCCGCTGGCGGTCGAGGTGCCCGAGCTGTCGGAACCCGACGGCACGATCGGCGTGGACGTCTTCGGCACCGTCGTGCAGTCCGTCCCGGCCGGTCCGGCGGCGGACGCCTGGTTCAGCGGCTACCTGGGGAGCGAGGTGCGGTTCGCCCACATGGACGACCCGGCCCACCGGCGGCCCGTCGACCCGGAGTTCGCGCTGCCCGGCGAGACCGTCAGCTTCGCCGACGGCTATCCGCTGCTCGTCACCACGACCTCCTCCCTCGACGCCCTCAACTCCCTGATCGCGCAGGGCGACCACGCCGACGAGGGTCCGCTGCCCATGAACCGCTTCCGGCCGAACGTCGTCATCGACGGCACCGCGCCCTGGGCCGAGGACGGCTGGCGCCGCCTGTCCATCGGCGACGTCGTCTTCCGGGTCGCCAAGCCCTGCGGCCGCTGCGTGGTCACCACCACCGACCAGCAGACCGGCGAGCGGGGCAAGGAGCCGCTGCGCACCCTGGGCCGGCACCGCAAGGAGGGCAACCAGCTGATCTTCGGCCAGAACCTGGTGCCCGAGCACCGCGGGACCATCCGCGTCGGTGACCCGGTCAAGATCCTCGACTGATCGGCCGCCGGGCCTCCCGCTGAACCTCCCGCGCGCTCACCGCGCCCTGAAGCGCCCCGTCCTGGAGCACCGCGGCTTGGAGCACCGCGCCCTAAAGCGCCAAGCCCCGGAGCACCGCGCCCTTCGGACTCCTCCCGGATTCCTTCCGAGAGGCGCGGAACCCACCCCCGGGTCACACTCGTTGGAAGAGCGGTAACCGCCGAAGGGCCCCTGCGGGGCCGTCGACGAGACGAGGGGGTGCGGAGCGTGCGTGCAGCCACCGGGCTCTGGCGCTGGCGGCACAATCCCCTGCGCCGGACCACCGACCTGGTCGAGGCATGGGTGGCGCTGGCGGCCGCCGTGCTGCTCTGCCTGGCCGTGCCCGCGGCCGGCTGGGCCGCCGGCGTCTCCGCCGACGCCTCGCTGCAGCGCTCCGTCCGCGTCCAGCTGCGGGAACGCGTCCCCACCGTCGCCCGGGTGATCCGGCCCGCCGACCGGGGGCCCGGCCGCCAGCCCGCCGATCTCGCCGCGGAAGAGCGGCTCCGGCCGTCCGTGGTGGCCGACTGGGCCGCGCCGGACGGCACGATCCACACCGGCACGGTGACCACCACCCGTCAGCAGGCGCACCCGGGTGCCACCTTCCCCCTGTGGACCGACCGGTCCGGCCGGCCCGTGACCCCGCCGATGCACCCGGACACCGCACGGGCGCACGCCCTGATCGCCGGGCTCACCGTGGCACTCCTCGCCGGGCTCCTGGTCGAGAGCGGCCGCCGCCTTGTCGTACACCGGCTGGTGCGGCGGCGGTACGCGCGTCTCGACCGCGCCTGGGCCCAAGTCGGTCCGGACTGGGGTCGTACGGGCACGGGCAGCTGACCTCGCGAGGGGACAGACACCGGACCCGTCAATCCGGCACCGCCACGCGCGCTACGGTGGGGCATCGGATCCGACGCACGAGGTGGGGGCAGAGCACACCCATGGCACAGGGCACGGTCCAGGTGACCCACACCGGCACGTCGCGGTGGCGGCGCCGCACGGGCGAGTACGCCTCTCTCGCCGCCGCCCTGGAGGCCGCGGGCGACGGTGACGTCCTCACCGTGGCACCCGGCACCTACCGGGAGAACCTCGTGGTCCAGCGGGCCGTGACCCTGCGGGGCGGCGACGGGCTGACGGGCTCGGTGCGGATCGCGCCCGCCGACGGGGTGCCGCTGACGGTGCGTGCCTCCGCCACGCTCCAGGACCTGCACATCGAGGGGCAGGACGCGGCGGCGCCGGCGCTGCTCGTCGAGGACGGCACGCCCGAGCTGCTCGACCTGCGCATCCTGACGCGTTCGGCGGCCGGCCTGGAGGTGCGGGGCGCGGCGCGGCCGACGGTGCGGCGGTGCACCGTGGACAATCCGGCGGGAGTCGGGATCGCCGTACTCGACGGCGCGGGCGGGGTGTTCGAGGAGTGCGAGGTCGTGTCCGCCGGGCAGTCGGGGATCTCGGTGCGCGGCGGCGCCCACCCCCGTCTGGAGCGCTGCCGGGTGCACCACGCCTCCGGCGCCGGGATCACCGTGAACGGCGAGCACAGCGGCCTGGAGGGCATCGGCTGCGAGGTGTACGAGATCAAGGGCGCCGGCCTGCAGATCGCGGCCCGGGCCACCGCTCACCTCAGCGACTCCGCGGTGCACCGCACCTCCGCCGACGGCATCACGCTCGACACGGACGCGGTGCTCACGCTCTCCGACTGCGACATCCACGACATTCCCGAGAACGCCGTGGACCTGCGCTCCCGCTCGGTGCTCACCCTCACCCGCTCGACGGTGAGGCGGTTCGGCCGCAACGGCCTGTCCGTGTGGGACCCGGGCACCCGGGTGGACGCCAACCAGTGCGAGATCCACGACAGCACCGGTGACTACCCGGCCGTCTGGGTGAGCGACGGGGCGACCGCCGTGCTCGACTCCTGCCGGGTGCACGACGTGCCCGACGCGCTGTTCGTCCTGGACCGCGGCTCGCGCGCCGACGTCGTGGACAGCGACCTGTCGCAGGTGCGCAACACGGCCGTGTCGGTGAGCGACGGGGCGACCGCGCAGCTCGACGACTGCCGGATCCGGGAGGCGTCGACGGGCGCCTGGTTCCGGGACCACGGCAGCGGCGGCACGCTCGCCGGCTGCACCATCGACGCCGTGCAGACCGGCGTCATCGTCACCAAGGGCGCCGACCCGACGATCGAGCGCTGCACGGTCACCTCGCCCGCCGAGGCCGGGTTCTACGTGTCGGCGGAGGGCCGCGGCTCGTTCCTCGGCTGCCGGGTGACGGGCAGCGGCGGCTACGGCTTCCACATCATGGACGGCTGCCGGACCACGCTGCGCAGGTGCCGTACGGAGCGGTGCGCGCGCGGCGGTTACGAGTTCCCCGAGGAGGGCCAGGTCGTCGAGGACTGCACCAGTGACGAGAGCCAGCTGCGCACGGCCGCGGCCCCGGGCTCCGTCCTGACCGCCACCCAGTCCGCCCCGCCGACGGGCGGACTCCTCGGCACGGTCCCCGCGCCCCGCCCGGCCGCCGCCCCGCCGCCGCCGCCCGCACCGTCGCCGGCGGTCCCGGCCGCCCGTTCCTCCCAGGAGGTGCTCGGCGAACTCGACGCCCTGGTGGGCCTGGAGAGCGTCAAGCACGAGGTCCGCACCCTCACCAACATGATCGAGGTGGGCCGCCGCCGTCAGGAGGCCGGCCTGAAGGCGGTATCCGCCCGCCGGCACCTCGTCTTCACCGGCAACCCCGGCACCGGCAAGACGACGGTCGCCCGGCTCTACGGCGAGATCCTGGCCTCGCTCGGCGTCCTGGAGCGCGGCCATCTGGTCGAGGTGTCCCGGGTGGACCTGGTCGGCGAGCACATCGGCTCGACGGCGATCCGCACCCAGGAGGCCTTCGACCGGGCCCGCGGCGGCGTGCTGTTCGTCGACGAGGCGTACGCGCTGTCGCCCGAGGACTCGGGGCGGGACTTCGGCCGCGAGGCCATCGACACCCTGGTGAAGCTGATGGAGGACCACCGGGACGCGGTCGTGGTGATCGCCGCCGGGTACACGGCGGAGATGGAGCGCTTCCTGACCGTCAACCCCGGTGTGGCGTCCCGTTTCTCACGGACCATCACCTTCACCGACTACGTGCCGGAGGAGCTGCTGCGGATCGTGGAGCAGCAGGCGGAGGACCACGAGTACCGGCTGGCGGCCGGCGCCGGCGAGGCGCTCCTCAAGTACTTCGCGGAGCTGCCCAAGGGCCCGACCTTCGGCAACGGCCGTACGGCGCGCCAGACGTTCGAGTCGATGGTGGAGCGGCACGCGGGTCGGGTCGCCGCGCTCGCCGAGCCGAGCAAGGACGACCTGACCCTGCTCTATCCGGAGGACCTCCCCGAACTCCCCTGAACCGCACTCCCCTGATCCGAACTCGCTTGGCCTTCAGGGGCGTTGTCCCGCTGCCGGGGCAGCGGAGGCGGCAGCCGGTCGAGCAGTTGCGAGCGGGCGACGGCGAAGGCCGGATCGGCCTGGTAGTCGGAGTGGCCCAGGATCGGTTCGGGCAGCGGGTGTTCGCGGGTGCGGCCGTACGCGACGGGGTCGAGCAGCTCCGGCCGGTCGACCGGCGGCCGGTCGTCGTCGGCCGGGACGCGGACGGGTCCGCCGATGGGGTCGGTGGCCCGGTAGAGGTTGCTCCAGCAGTGCACGGTGCGGTGCAGGCCACGCAGCGACTCGGGGCCGAAGTAGGCGGGAAACCAGCGCCCGTAGAGCCGTTCCAGCGGGGAGCCGTAGGTGAGCAGCGCAACCCGGGCGCGGGTGGTCGGCGGCAGCTGCCAGACGGCGGCCGCGGCGAGGACGCTGCCCTGGGAGTGGCCGGAGATGACGAGCCGGCCGCCGGTCCGCCGGGTCCAGGAGCTCATCCGCCAGGTGAGGTCGGGCACGGCCCGCTCGGCGTAGCAGGGCGGGGCGAACGGGTGGGCGGCGCGCGGCCAGAAGGTGCCGACGTCCCACAGGATGCCGATGGTGCGGCGGGCGGAGGCGTCCTTGTAGGCGCGGCGGCCCCAGGTGACGAAGAGCAGGAAGCCGAAGCCGATCATCCAGGAGCCGAGGGACTGGGCGGCGGTTGCGGCGGAGGCGACCGCCGGGTGGGCGCCGTCGAAGGCGCGCCCGGGCACGTTGCCGCTGGCCCAGGCCCCGGCGACGGAGGCGGCGCCGAGGAGCAGGGTGGCGCCGGAGACGACGCCGACGAGCACGGGCGCCGAGTCGGTGAGCCCGGCCCCGGCCCGTACCGCCGCGATCTGGTCGGTGCGCAGCCGGTCGGGGTCCGCCTCCCGGTAGGCGGCGTCGACGGTCGGGCGGAGCCTGCGGGCGGTGAGGACGGTACGGACGACGAGCAGCGCGGTCGGCACGACCAGCAGCAGGAGCAGCACCGGGATGACGGACGCCTGCCAGCTGAGCAGCACGGGCGGTCCGGTGATGAGGCCGTCGCCGGTGCCGGGAGTGCCGGGCCCGTCGAGCCAGTCGGCGACGCGCTGTGCGACGCCACCGGACATGACGCCGCCGAGCGCGCAGGCCAGCATGGCGACGGCGGGGCCGCCGAGGCCGGACAGGGCGGTGCGCGGGTCGCGGCGCGGGCGGTGGAGCAGCAGCGCGACCACGCCGAGCGCGACGACGAGGGCGCCCTGGGCGAGGGTGAGGGTGCCGAAGACGGCGTTGCCGGGCAGGGTGCCGGTGGAGCGCCAGCCGGGGCGGGCCCAGGCGGTGTGCACGACGGTGAGCGCGAGCAGCAGCAGGGCGGTGGCGGGCAGCCAGGAGACGACGGCGCGTTCGAGCTTGAGGTCGAGGGTGTTCTCGCTGCGGCCCCGCCGGCAGACCACCCACACGACGACGACGGCGAGGACCGCGATGCCGCCGTCGAGGGCCCAGCCGAGGAGGGTGCGTACGGACCCGGGGTCGGAGCGGTGGTCGTGTACGCCGGCGGCGCCGGCGAGCGCGGCGGCCACCGTGAGGAAGCCGGCGGTGGTGTGCGCGGCGCGCAGCCGCGCGACGAGCCGGCGCCCGTACCAGAAGCCGGGGCGACCGAGCGCGGGCCGCAGTTCGACGGGCGTGGCCGGGTCGGGGCTCGTGGCGTCGGCGGCCTCGGTGTCGCCGGGCCGGGCGGACGTCCCGGACGACGGGGCGCCGGGTTCGGCGTCGTAACCCGTGGGCGGGCGCTGGGCCTCGTACGCGCTCCAGGTGCGGTTGGACAGGTACCAGAGCAGGCCGACGAGCGCGGTGGGCACCACGGCGGCGAGGGCGAGGCGGCGGCCGGGCGCCGACCACCAGCCGCCGTGCTCGGCGGAGAGGAAGCCGAGCCAGGAGCGCTGTGCCGCGCAGGCGCCGGAGCCCGCGCACTGCCAGGCCGTCAGATCGAGGGCGACCTCGCAGGCGGCCGCGGTGAGCAGCACCGTGAGGGTGAGGGCGACGAGCCGGACGAGGACGCCGTAGAGCCGGACGAGTCCGGCGCGGCCCTCGGTGGGCGGGCGCATCCAGTGGGCGAGGTTGGCGACCATGAAGGGCAGGAGCAGCAGCCACAGGGCGCGGGTGCCGTTGCCGGAGGTCAGGTTGGACCAGCAGTACGCCTCCGGGACGGGCCCGTCGGCGTACCGCTCGGGGTGTTCATCGGCGTCGATGTCGTCCCTGCGGCGGTAGACCGCGGCCGTCTTGTCGCCGGTGACCCGCACCGTGTGCGGCTCGTCCAGCATGTCGGCCGGGGTGGCTCCGCCCACGCCGTGGACGAGGAGTTCGAGCGCCGCACCCCCGTTCTTCGGCTCCGGCCCGTGCTTCGGGTCCGGTGTGGCAGGGGACACTACGGTGACTCCCTCTCTGGATGGGAGGATCCGGGTGCGAGGATTCGAGGCAGGCAACCAGGATCGCGGACGGCCGGGCCCGACGGCACGGCTCTCACCGAATCCGACGGCCCTCCACTCGAGTTTTCCCAGATTTCCCAGTTTTCCTGCGAAAGGACCGGCCCCGGCGGTGAGTGACAATCAGAACCTCCTCGCGGAACAGCGGCGCGCCCTGATTCTGGACGAGGTGCGCCGGCGCGGAGGTGTACGGGTCAACGAGCTGACCCGTCGTCTCAACGTCTCCGACATGACCGTCCGCCGGGACCTGGACGCGCTGGCCCGGCAGGGCATGCTGGCGAAGGTGCACGGCGGCGCGGTGCCGGTGGTGGAGGCGAGCACCCACGAGCCGGGTTTCGAGGCGAAGTCGGTGCTCGAACTGGGCGCCAAGGAGGAGATCGCGCGGGCGGCGGCGGCCATGGTGCGGCCCGGGACGGCGATCGCGCTGTCGGGCGGCACGACCACGTACGCGCTGGCCATGCAGCTGCTCGACGTCCCGGACCTGACCGTGGTGACCAACTCCGTGCGGGTCGCGGACGTCTTCTACGAGGCCCAGCACACCGGTTCGGGCGGCGAGGCCCGGCCGGGGGCGGCGACGGTGGTGCTCACCGGCGGCGTACGGACCCCGTCGGACGCCCTGGTCGGGCCGGTGGCCGACCAGGCGATCCGCTCGCTCCACTTCGACGCGCTGTTCCTCGGCGTGCACGGCATCTCCGTGGAGGCGGGTCTGTCGACGCCGAACCTGGCGGAGGCCGAGACCAACCGGCGCCTGGTGCGCTCGGCACGGCGGGTGGTGGTGGTCGCGGACCACACCAAGTGGGGGACCGTGGGCCTGAGTTCGTTCGCCCGGCTCGACGAGGTGGACACGCTGGTCACGGACCGGGGGCTGTCACCGGAGGTGCGCGAGGAGATGGCGGAGCACCTGCCGGGCCTGGTGGTGGCTGGTGAGGGATCCGGCGAGGAGCCGGGCGGGGGCGAGGCGGAGCCGGAGTGAGCCGGTTCCGGATCGAGCGGACCGTGCCCCTGTCGCCGGAGGAGGTGTGGCGGCGGCTCACGGACTGGTCGGCGCACGGCCGCCAGGTCCCGTTCACCCGTACGACGGTGCTGACGCCGGGCCCGAACGGCGTGGGCACCCGGTTCACGGCCCGCACCGGGATGGGCCGTCTGGGCTTCGACGACCCGATGGAGGTCGTACGTTTCGAGCCACCGGCCGCCGGACGGGCCGGGGTGTGCCGCCTGGAGAAGTACGGGCGGGTGGTACGGGGCTGGGCCGCCTTCGAGGTGACCGCGACGCCCGGCACGGCCGGGGCGGCGGGGGCGTCCGGGGTGGCCGGGCCGTCCGGGGTGGCCCGGGCGTCCGGGGCGTCCGGAGCCGGCAGCCGGGTGGTGTGGCGAGAGGAGCTACGGCTCCGGGGCGTCCCGGCGGCCCTCGACCCCGTACTCGCGGCGGCGGGACGACTGGTCTTCGGCCGGGCCCTCGACGGGCTGCTGGGCAACCGAACAGGTGTCAGCTAGGGTGTGCGCTCCGCGCAGACCCGCCCCACGGGAGGTACGGTCCATGGCACGCCGACTGAGGCCGGTGGAGCTCGACTTCATCGCGTCCGCGCCCGTCCGTCTGGTCTTCTCGGCGGTCGCCGCCGCCCCGCCCGCCGCCGTCTACCGCTCGCTCGCGGTGGAGGTGGGCAGCTGGCCCGCGTGGTTCTCGGCGGTCCGGGCCGCGGCGCCCACCGACGACGGCGCGGGCCGGACGGTCCGGCTGCGCGGCGGGGTCTCCTTCGAGGAGACGATCATGGCTGCCGACCCGGACGCGCGCTACGCCTACCGGGTCGACACGACCAACGCGCCGGGCGTCACGGCGATGCTGGAGGAGTGGGCCCTCTCCCCCGCCGTCGGCGGCACCCTGGTCCGCTGGACCATGGCCGCCGACGGCAACCGCCCGTTCACCGCCGGCCTGCGGCTGGCCCGGCCGGGGATACGCCTGTCGTTCCGGGACGCGGTGCGCCGGCTCGACCGGCGGCTCACTCCGGCCAGACACCCGTCGCCAGGAAGCGGTCGATAGCGGCGGAGTAGGGCGCGATGTCGAGGCCCTGGGCGGCCAGCCAGTCGTCCGAGTAGTACTTGTCGAGGTAGCGCTCGCCCGGGTCGCAGATCAGCGTGACGACGCTGCCGGTGCGCCGCTCGGCGACCATCTCGGCGACGATCTTCAGCGCGCTCCACAGGCCGGTGCCGGTGGAACCGCCCGCCTTGCGGCCGATCGCGGTCTCCAGGGCGCGGACGGCGGCGACGCTGGCCGCGTCGGGCACCTTCATCATGCGGTCGACGGCGCCGGGCACGAAGCTCGGCTCCATCCGGGGCCGGCCGATGCCCTCGATGCGGGAGCCGCAGTCGGAGGTGGCGTCCGGGTCGTGGTGCGTCCAGCCGTCGAAGAAACAGGAGTTCTCGGGGTCGGCGACGCAGATCCGGGTGTCGTACTGCATGTAGTGCACGTAACGGGCGATCGTCGCCGAGGTGCCGCCGGTGCCGGCCGTGGCCACGATCCACGCCGGCTCCGGGTAGCGCTCCAGCTTGAGCTGCTCGTACATGGACTCGGCGATGTTGTTGTTGCCGCGCCAGTCGGTGGCCCGCTCGGCGTAGGTGAACTGGTCCATGTAGTGGCCGCCGGTGCGCTCGGCGAGCGCCGCGGCCTCCTCGTACATGGTGCGCGAGTCGTCCACGAAGTGGCACTGCCCGCCGTGGAACTCGATCAGGCGGCACTTCTCGGGGCTGGTGGTGCGCGGCATGACGGCGATGAACGGGACACCGATCAGCTTGGCGAAGTACGCCTCGGAGACCGCGGTCGAACCGCTGGACGCCTCGATGACGGGCGCGCCGGGGCGGATCCAGCCGTTGCACAGGCCGTAGAGGAAGAGCGAGCGGGCGAGGCGGTGCTTGAGGCTGCCGGTCGGGTGGGTCGACTCGTCCTTGAGGTAGAGGTCGATGCCCCAGCTCTCGGGCAGCGGGAAGCGCAGCAGGTGGGTGTCGGCCGAACGGTTCGCGTCCGCGTGCACCTTACGGACGGCCTCCTTGAGCCAGGACCGGTAGCCGGGGTCGCTGCGGTCGACGTCGATGGTGGCCATGGGGCTGGTGGTGCTGGTCATGCGTGCCTGCCTCTTCTCGTGGTGCGCGTCGGGGTGGCCGCGGGGTGCCCGGAGGGATTGCCGGAAGGGCTTGCCCACTGACCGACAATACCGCTCTCACCTGGGCAAACGTTCCCTTTGAGGTTCCATAGGAGTGCCTTGCAGAGGGGGTGCGAGGAGGCGTGGCGCGGGCGGTTCTGGTGCCGGTGGCGGCGGCCCGGCACACTGGGTGGAGGCAGCCTGCGCGAAGGGGGCGGAGCACATGTCCGAAGCCGATACCGAGCCCGAGCCCGAGTTCACGGCCACGGGGGTACGCATCGACCGCTGGCCCCGGTCGCTGACCCGCGCCGGCGAGGTCCGCATCGAGGACGGCCGGCTGTCCCTCCTGACCAGCTACGGCAGCGAGATCGACAGCGCCCCGCTGGGTACGGTACGGGCGGGCCGCCCATGGTTCGCGAAGCCGGACGAGGCGGTGGCCACGGTGAACGGGACGCGCTACCGGATCTCAGGCTCGGGGCGACTCCTCGAGGCGCTGAAGAGGGCGAAGACCGGCAGCTGACCCGGGGGCTGAACCGGCAGCTGACCCGGGGGCTGGTCCGGGGGCTGGTCCGGGGGCTCCGGGGGCTGGTCCGGGGGTTGATCCGGGGCTGACCTGCGGCGGGTCGCCGCGAGTTGCGGTGCTTTCACCACTGGTTCACGCTGGAACCACCTCACCGAGGGTTTACCGGCGGTGACGCTGCGAACCAGCCACCGTCCTGCTACACCGCATGACAGATCCGAATCTCCGTCTTCTTCCGGACCTCACTTCGGGGAGTCGCAGCCGTGATCAGCGAGCCCAGCAGGTATTGGACGGTGGAGCTCCAGGCCCAGCCGTCGCGGATCGGTCAGGTCCGCAGAATCGTTTCGGCGCATCTGCGTCACTGGCAGCTCGATGCCTTGATAGAGCATGCCTCGCTCGGTGTCACCGAGCTCCTGACCAATGTTCACCGGCATGCCCAGCCGGACAAGATGTGCACGGTCGAGGTCGAGCTGCTGCTCGACCGCCTCACCGTCTCCGTCCGCGACAACGACCCCCGGTTCCCGGACGTCTCCGAACCGGCCGAGAGCGGGGACGAGTTCGCCACCTCAGGCCGCGGCCTCGCCATCGTCGAGGCGCTCAGCGACAGCTGGGGCGTCCGCCCGCACGACTCGGGCAAGATCGTCTGGTTCACCCTCCAGGCCCCGCCCTCCCCCGTCGCCCTCGCCCCACTCGCCCACACCGTCTACGGCGCCACGACGGCCGGCCCGTTCACCGGCCGCGACCTGGAGACGGTCCCGTTCGGCGGGATGGAGGAGCCGCTGCACGCGCCGGCGGCGGGGCGGTCGGTTCTGGCGCGCTGAGGGGGGTGCCTAGGGGCGGGCCCGGGATTTGGATCCCGGATCCGTGATGTCGGATCTGGGATGTCGGATGCCGGGCCCGGGATGCCGGACCCGGGATATCGGATCCCGGATCCCGGATGCCGGGCCCGGGATGCCGGACCCAGGATGTCGGATCCCGGATCCACGATCTGGCGTGTTGGATCCAGCCTCCAGGATGGCGGATCCGGGACCTCGGACATTGGATCCAACGCCCAGGATCCCGGACCCCGCATCTCGGACCCTGCATCCCGGATCCCGCATTCCGGATCCCGGATCCCCCTCCCGTCACTCCGTCGCGATCGCCCGCAGCACGTCCAGGCGGGCCGCCCGCCGTGCCGGGCGCCAGCCGGCGACGGCGCCGGCGGCGAGGCCGACCAGGGCGACGACCGCGAGTCGGACGGGCGGCAGCGCGAAGGCGAACGTGCTGTCGGACGCCCCGTCGGACGCGCGCACCAGGACCCAGCCGAGGAAGGCGCCGAGCACGAGCCCGCCGGCCGTGCCGAAGGCGGCGACGAGGACGGACTCCCAGCGGACCATGGCCCGCAGCTGACGGCGGGTCTGGCCGACGGCGCGCAGCAGGCCGAGTTCGCGAGTGCGCTCGTGGACGGCGAGGGTGAGGGTGTTGGCGATGCCGAGAAGGGCGATGAGGACGGCGAGCGCGAGCAGCGCGTAGACGAGCGTGAGCATCATGTCGATGCCGGCAGCCGAGGACTCTGCGTACTCGTCGCGGGTCTGGACCTCGGGGTTGCCGTAGCGGGCCGCGACGCGTTCGACGGCCTGCTCGCCCGCCTCGGCGGAGACGCCGTCCTTGAAGGTCACGGCGACCAGCCGGTCGGCGTCCTGCGTGTGGTGAGGGGCCCAGGCCTGGCGGGTGAGAAGGTAGTCACCGGCGAGGTCGGCTCGTTCGTAGACGGCCTTGACGGTGAAGGTGTGCCGGGTGCCGTCGGTGAAGGCGAGTTCGGCCGTGCGGCCGGGGGCGAGCCCGGTCTTGGTGGCCTCGTCGGCGGCGACCGCGATCCCGTCGGTGCCCAGCGCGCCGAGCGAACCCCGTACCGTCCCCAGATCGAAGGTGCGGGCGAGCGCGCCCGGGTCGGTGACGGTCAGGGCGCGGCCGCGGCCGTCGACCTCGGCAACGCCCTTGCCAAGGCCGACCGCCGTGTCCACCTCGGGCAACGCGGCGACGGCGGGCGCGAGGTGCGGGCTCAGGCCGCTGCCTCCGGCGCCGAACGACGGGGCGCTGACGGCCACGTCGCCCGCGAAGGACCGCGAGACGGTGTCGTCCATGGTCGCCTTCAGCGACGCTCCGAAGACGGTGAAGAGCGAGACGACGGCCACGCCGATCATGAGCGCGGTGGCGGTGGCGGCGGTACGCCGGGGACTGCGCAGCGCGTTGCGGCGGGCGAGTGCGCGGGTGGTGCCGCGCAGCGGGCCGCCGAGGACCCGTATCGCGTACGAGGACGCCACCGGGCCCAGGACGACGAACGCGGCGAGCGCGAGCACCGCCCCGGTTCCCGCGAGCCACAGCGACGGGGTGGCCAGGACGCCGACGAGGACCAGGACCACGGCGAGGACGAGCAGTCCTGCTCCGGCCGCGGTACGGGTGTGGGAGGCGGCCGGGTCGTCGACCGCGGTATCGCGCAGGGCGGCCAGTGGTGCGGTGCGCCCGGCCCGTACTGCGGGGAGCAGCGCCGAGCCGGTGCAGACGCCGAGGCCGACGGCGAACGGCAGCACGAGCGACGTCGCACTGACCACCAGGTCTCCTTCGGGGAAGGGGAATCCGACGGCCGGGAAGAGGGCCTGGAGCCCGGCCGCGATGCCGATGCCGCCGAGGAGTCCGGCCGCGGAGGCAAGGAGCGCGACGGCGACGGCCTCGGTGAGCGTCATGGTGACGACCTGGCGGCGGGCGGCGCCGAGGGCGCGCAGCAGGGCGTTCTCGCGGGTGCGCTGGGCGACGACGATGGCGAAGGTGTTGTGGATGGAGAAGACGGAGACCAGCAGGGCGACGCCGCTGAACACCAGCAGGAAGGTGGTGAAGAGGTCGAGGAAGCGACCGGAGATCATCTCGTTGCTCTCGTCGGTTGCGTGCTGTCCGGTGATGGCCTCGACACCGTCGGGGAGGGCCGGGGTCAGCGCGTCGACCAGTGCCTGCTGGGAGGTGCCGGGGCCGGCCCGGACGAGGATGTCGGTGGCGGCTCCGGGCCTCGGGGTGAGGTACTTCTCCGCGTCGGCGCGGGTCAGACCGGTGTAGTTGACCTGCCCCATGCCGTCCGCGCCGCCGAAGGTGGCGAGGCCGACCACGGTGACGCGCACCGGGTCGGGGGTGCGCAGGACGGTGGTGGAGCCGAGGGTGAGGTGTCCGGCCTTGGCTGCCGCGCGGTTGACGACGGCCTCGCCGGGCTTCTGCGGGGCGCGGCCTTCGGCCAGGGCATAGGGATTGAGCTTTGGATCCTGGATCCAGTTGCCGGCGAGGGTGGGCGGGCCCTGTCCGCCGATCGGTTTGCCGTCGGCGCCGACGAGCTGACCCGCGCCCTCGATGCGCGGAACGGCGGCGGCGACTCCGGGGATCTGGGCGACCCGGTCGGCAAGGGAGGCGTCCACCGGGCTGCGGGTGCCCTGCGCCTGGCTTGCGACGGTGACCACGTTCGTACTGCGGACGACGGCGTCGGTGCCGCTGTTGGCGTCGGCGAAGAGGGTGCCGAAGCTGGCGCGCAGGGTGTCGCCCATGACGAGGGTGCCGGTGAGGAAGGCGACGCCGATCAGGACGGCGGCGAAGGTGCCGAGGAAGCGCCGGCGGTGGGTGCGGAGGGAGGCCAGGCTGAGGCGCAGGGTGGTGGGGATCCTGGATCCATGAGCCAGGGTCCCGGATCCAGGAGCCGGGATACCGGATCCAGAAGCCGGGACGCCGGATCCAGAAGCCGAAATATTGGATCCAGTCGCCCGGGTATTGGATCCAAGGTCCGATCCGGGCCGAGTCATGTCACCGCTCCCCTGCTGTCGAGGGACTTCATCCGGTCCAGGACGAGATCGGATGTCGGATTCTGGATCCGATCCACCAGGCGCCCGTCCGCCAGAAACACGACCTCGTCCGCGTGCGCGGCGGCCACCGGGTCGTGGGTGACCATCACGACGGTCCGGCCGGTGCTCCGCACCGTGTCGCCGAGCAGCCGCAGCACCTCCTCTCCCGAGCGGGAGTCGAGGTTGCCGGTCGGTTCGTCGGCGAAGACGACGTCCGGACTGCCCGCGAAGGCACGGGCCACGGCGACCCGCTGCTGCTGGCCGCCGGAGAGCTGGCTCGGCCGGTGGTGGAGGCGGTCGCGCAGGCCCACCGCGTCGATGAGGGAGTCGAGCCGGGCCCGGTCGGGGACGGCGCCCGCGAGATCGAGGGGAAGGGTGATGTTCTCGGCGACGGTCAGGGTCGGGAGCAGGTTGAACGCCTGGAAGACGAAGCCGATGCGCTCCCGCCGCAGCAGGGTGAGGCGCCGGTCGTCGAGCGCGGAGAGGTCGGTGTCGCCGATGAGGGCGGAGCCCGAGGTGAGGGTGTCGAGGCCGGCCGCGCAGTGCATCAGGGTGGATTTGCCGGAGCCGGAGGGGCCCATGATGGCGGTGAAGCGGCCGGCCGGGAAGTCGACGCTCACTCCGTCCAAAGCCCTGACCTCGGTGTCGCCGCCGCCGTAGACCTTCACGGCGTCGACGACACGCGCGGCGGCGGGGCGGGCGACGACCCGCAGGGCGGTGGTGGTGGTCATGCCCGCCGCCTCTTGTCCTCGGAGGAACGGCGGCCGAACTGCTCCTCCAGGACGGTCAGCCGGCGCCAGTACTCGTCCTCGTCGATCTCGCCGGCCGCGAAACGGTGGCCGAGCAGTGCGATCGGCGACTGCTCGTCGACCGCGGAGGCGCCCGGACCGCCGAAGCCACCCGGACCACCCGGACGGCCCCAGCCGATGCGGCGGCGGCGCACGACCGTGACCACGGTGACGATCACGGCCGCCCAGACGAGCGGGAAGAAGAGGATCCACGGGCCGGGGCCCGCGTAGGCGAGGGTGTTCATGTCGGTCAGCTCCTCGGATGCTGCTGCCTGTCGTGATGGTTCGTGATGGTTCGAGACTCGCTCGCGAGGGGGCCCGGAGTCGTCGTACGGCCAGCGGCTTCGCACGTACGACGGCGGGAGTAGACGGGCCCCGGGCGACTGCTCCTCGGCCGGCTCCCGCCTCGGCTCACTCCTGACTCGGCCGGCCCTCGACGCTGTACCTACTGGTATGTACAGTGGAGATCATGAGCGCGAGCGCGTCCGAGCGACTGATCGAGGCCACCCGTGACCTGCTGTGGGAGCGGGGCTATGTCGGCACCAGCCCCAAGGCCATCCAGCAGGCGGCCGGGGCGGGCCAGGGCAGCATGTACCACCACTTCACCGGCAAGCCCGACCTAGCGCTCGCCGCGATCCGCCGCACCGCCGAGGAGCTGCGGGCCGCGGCGGAGGCGGCGCTCGGCGGGCCGGGCTCCGCGTACGCCCGCATCGAGGCGTATCTGCTGCGCGAGCGGGACGTGCTGCGCGGCTGCCCGTTGGGGCGGCTGACCATGGATCCCGACGTGATCGCCAGCGCCGAGCTGCGCGCGCCGGTCGACGAGACGCTCGACTGGCTCCGCGGACGGCTCGCCGGAATCGTCCAGGAGGGCCTGGACAGCGGGGAGTTCAGCGGTCCGCTGCGCGCCGAGGAGGTCGCCTCGACGGTCGTCGCGACCCTCCAGGGCGGTTACGTCCTGGCTCGCGCCGCCGGCTCCCCCGCCGCCTTCGACACCGCCGTACGCGGCCTGCTCGCGCTGCTGTCCGCGCGTACCGGCGGCTGACACCGTCGAAGAACCAACCGACCCGCTGACCCGGCCTCGGAACCAACCGGCCCGCTGCCGCCGGCCCGACCGCCGTCCCGACCGACTCATGCGACCTCAGGAGCCCGTCCCTTGCACGCCATGCAGTACGACATCACGCTTCCCGCGGACTACGACATGGGGATCATCCGCGACCGGGTCGCGACCCGGGGCCATCTGCTCGACGACTTCCCCGGCCTCGGCATCAAGGCGTATCTGATGCGCGAACGGGCCGACGGCTCGCCGGTCAACCAGTACGCGCCGTTCTACCTGTGGTCGAGCGCCGCCGGAATGAACTCGTTCCTCTGGGGCCCCGGTTTCCAGGGCATCGTGAACGACTTCGGGCGGCCCGTCGTGCAGCACTGGACGGTGCTCGCGTACGACGAGGGCCCGGCCGCCGGCTCCGCGCCGCGCACCGCGACGCGGACGCGCAGGCCCCTCCCCGAACGCCTCACCCCGGCCGAGGCGGTCGAGCGGTCCCTGGAGCGGCACCTCGCCGAGGCGAAGGGCGACGGCGTGGTGGCGCGCGCCGTCGCCGTCGATCCGCGCCACTGGGAGCTGCTCACCTTCACGCTGTGGGCGGACGAGGGCGCGGCCGAGCCGAACGCCGACCGATTCCAGGTGCTGCATCTGTCGGCCCCGGGCCGGACCGGAATCGGGCCCGGACGCCAGTGGTGAGCTGAAGCGGCCGGGTCAGCCGAGGCGGGCGGCGATGGCCCGGGCGCAGTCGAGGGACTCGGCGCGGGTGGTGTCGATCTCCAGGTCGTAGCTGACGCCCTGGTGGACCAGCTCGGCCTGGGCGGCGGCCATGCCCGGGACGCGGTCGCCGCGGGCGATCTCGCGGCCGGCGGCGACGGCGGTGTCACAGCGGACGCCGACCCAGAGCACGCCGACGCCGTCGAGGGCCGTCCGCCAGCGTTCCTGGGAGGCGGCGCCGCCGAGGAAGACGTCGTCGATCACGATCCGGGCGCCGGCCCGGACCATGCTCGCGATGCCGGTCGTCCAGGCCGCCTCCAGGGCCCGGAACCTCTCCCCGACGATCACGCTGCCGTCCTCCGCGAACTCGATCCAGCCTTCGGCCCCGCGCCCGTCGCGCAGCCGCGCGGGCAGCGCGTCGACGAAGGAGTCGCAGCCGAACGCGAGCCAGGGGTCCGGGAGTACGGCCTGGAGGCACCGTACGATCCCGCTCTTCCCGGAGCTGGAGCCGCCGTTGAGGATGATCACCTGAGTCTTCACGAGGTCACGGTAGGTGGGACTCCGCCTCTGAGAAACCCGATTTCGGCGACGGGGCCAGCGCCGGTCAGCCGACCGGGACCAGGGTCAGATAGGCGATGCCGAGGATCGAGCGGTAGCCGAGCCAGGCGGCGCGCTGGCGGTCGACGCGGGCGCGGGTCTCGGGGGCGAGGGGGTGGTCGGGGTGGGCGGCGAGCCAGAGTTCGGCGGCGTGGCGGTAGCCGGACTCGAACTCGTCCCACTCCTCCCGGGTCGCCGTCTCGACCCAGGCGGGGCGGAATCCCGCCTCGATCGCGAGGTCGACGAGGGCGTCGAGCGGGAGGTGGTCGCCGACCCGGGCGCCTGGCCACATCCGGGCGAGTTCGGGGTCGGTCGGGGTGCGCTCCCAGAAGCCCTCGCCGAGCAGAACGCGGCCGCCGGGCCGTACCAGCCGACGCAGTTCGCGCAGGGCGGCGCCCGGGTCGTGCGGCTGATCGGGGTCGAGCAGCGCGTGGCTGGAGCCGATGCACAGGACGGTGTCGGCGGGGACCCGGCCGGTGTCGCGCGCCGACTCCTCGGCGTACTCGACGCGTTCGGCCAGGCCCCGTTCGGTGGCGAGGCGCCGGCCGAGGGCGAGGTCGTCGCTGTTGATGTCGATGCCGACGCCCCGGGCGCCGGGCGCGGCGGCCAGGACGCGCAGCAGGAACTCGCCCCAGCCGCACCCGATGTCGAGCACCGTGGCGGGCGCGGCGGCCGCCAGGCGCTCAACGATCCGGGCGGCCCGGGCCTCGGAGAGCGGGCCGTGGAAAACGAGTCCGGCGCCGAGCGGCGGTGGGCCGTCGGTGCGGTTGATCTGCGTCAGGTGGTTGTCAACGTCGGTCATGTGGACGGACCCTAGTCGGCGTGCGCCGCACCGCCCAGCGCTTTAATGGGGTCGTCCAGGACCGGCTGCCACGCGAGTTCGGCCGCGCCGACCAGGCTGTTGTGGTCGAGCGTGCAGGGCAGGATCGGTACGCCGCCGCTGCGGCCCCACAGGCTGCGGTCGGCGACCACGGCGCGCAGCCGGTTCGGGTCGGCGGCCAGGAGTTCGCGGTGCAGGCCGCCGAGGATGATCCGGTCGGGGTTGAGGATGTTGACGAGCCCGGCCAGGCCGAGGCCGAGCCGGTCGATCAGCTCCTCGGTGGCGGCCCGTACTCCGGGCTCGTCCAGGTGGTCGCGCAGCAGGTCGCGGGCCTGCTGGAGGAGCGAGATCTCGGGTCCGGGATCGCGACCCGCGACGGTGAGGAAGGCGAGCGGGTCGGTCTCGACGTCGAGGCAGCCGCGCGAGCCGCAGTGGCAGGGCCGGCCCTCCGGGTTGACGGTGAGATGACCGACCTCGAGCGCGAGGCCCGAACTGCCGGTGTGCAGCCGCCCGTCGAGGACGAGCGCGCCGCCGACTCCGCGGTGCCCGGTGGCGACGCACAGCAGGTCCCGGGCGCCGCGGCCGGCGCCGTGGCGGTGCTCGGCGAGGGCGGCGAGGTTCACGTCGTTGCCGGTGAAGGCGGGGCCCTCGATGCCGGCGGCGCGCACCTGCTCGGCGAAGATCTCCCGAACCGGCGCACCCGCCGGCCAGGCCAGGTGGAGCGGGTTGAGGGCGGTGCCCTCCGGTTCGGCCACCGCGGACGGCGCGGCGAGCCCCGCGCCGACGCAGCGGCGACCACTGCTCCTGAGCAGCGCGGCCCCGGCCTCGACGACGGCACCGAGCACCTGGGCCGGGTCCTCGGAGACGGTGACGCAGCCGGGCGCGGTGGCCACGATGGTGCCGCCGAGTCCGACGAGCGCGGCCCGGAAGCCGTCGGCGTGGACCTGGGCGGCGAGTGCGACGGGGCCGTTCTCGGCCAAGGTGAGGCGGTGCGAGGGGCGGCCCTGGGAGCCGGCGGCGGCGCCCGGGTTGGAGTCGACGCGGATGAGGCCGAGCGCCTCCAGCTCGGCTGCGACGGCTCCGGCGGTGGCCCGGGTGACGCCGAGCTCGGCGGTGAGCACGGCCCGCGTCGGTGCCCTGCCCGTGTGCACCAGCTCGAGGGCGGGTCCGAGCGCGCTGCGCCCTCTGTCCAGCCGTGTCCGGGTCGTCGTCGCCTTGCCGTTCATGTTGGCGAGTCTCCCATGATCGCCCCACCCGGGTCCCCCGCCACCCGCGTTTGGCCGGGTCCCGCCCCTGTCCGACACCGAGGTGGACAAGGGCCGTGCGGCACGTTCCCTCCAGGTGAACGGTTCCGGTCACGGGGCCGCTAGCATCGCGGCCCGGGGGTCTTGGACGACGGGTATCCCGGATACGAAATCCGGGATCCGGGATCCGGGATCCGGGATCCGGGATCCGGGATCCCGAAGACATGGAACGAACGGAGTGGGCTGTGGCACGACCGCGGGTGGGTGTGGCGGTGCTGACGATGGGCACGCGGCCGAAGGAGCTGCGGGCGCTGCTCGACTCCGTCGCCATGCAGGACGAGCCGCCGGCCCGGGTGGTCGTGGTCGGCAACGGCGCCGGGTCGCTCGCCGAGCTCCCGGACGGCGTCCACGGCGTCGAGCTGCCCGAGAACCGCGGGGTGTCGGGGGGCCGGAACGTGGCCATCGAGACGCTCCGGGCGTTCGGTGACGTCGACGTGCTCGTGGACCTGGACGACGACGGGCTGCTCGTCGACGAGGACGTGTTCCGCCGGCTCGCCGACCTGTACGAGGCGGATCCCGCGCTCGGCATCGTCTCCTTCCGTATCGCCGACGAGAACGGCGAGACCCAGCGCCGGCACGTGCCCCGGCTCGGCGCGAAGGACCCGATGCGCGGCGGCGAGGTGACCACGTTCCTGGGCGGCGGCCACGGCCTGTCGATGCGGATGCTCGACGAGGTCGGCGGCTGGCCGGAGGAGTTCTTCTTCACCCACGAGGAGACCGACCTCGCCTGGCGGGCCCTCGACGCCGGGTGGACCGTCCTGTACGAGCCGGCCCTGCTGCTTCAGCACCCGAAGACCAGCCCGGCACGGCACGCCGTCTACTACCGGATGACCGCCCGCAACCGCGTATGGCTCGCCAAGCGGAACCTGCCGGCCCCGCTCGTCCCCGTCTACCTCGGCGTCTGGACCCTGCTCACCCTGGCTCGCACCCGCTCGGTACCGGGCCTGCGCGCCTGGTTCGGCGGCTTCGCGGAGGGCGTGCGCCGACCGGGCGGCGCGCGGCGCCCGATGCGCTGGGCGACGGTCTGGCGGATGGGCCGCCTCGGTCGCCCGCCGGTCATCTGAACACGTCTCCGTAACGGCGAAGGTGGTCGTGCCCCGACGGGCACGGCCACCTTCGCCGTTTCCGGGACGCCGGCAGCCGACTGAAACGCCGCCGGGACGCCGACGGGCCGCCGACAGAACGCCGATGGGACGCCGAGCGCGCGGCCCCGCCTTGAATCCGACGCCCGCCCACCCCTATCCTGACTTTGTGCCGCTACTAAACAAAGTCCAGCTGCCCGTATCGGGGGGATCCCGCGGAGACACCGCCTCCTTCTCCCTGGCCCGCCTCCGCTTCGCCCTGACCGTCTTCTTCGCCCTCGACGGCTTCCTCTTCGCCGGCTGGGTGGTCCGCATCCCGGCCATCAAGCAGCAGACCGGCGCGACCGCCGGCGACCTCGGCCTCGCGCTCCTGGGCGTGTCCGCCGGGGCCGTCGTCACCATGACGCTCACCGGCCGGCTCTGCCGCCGCTACGGCAGCCACCCGGTGACCGTCGCGACCGCCGTACTGATGTCCCTCTCCCTCGCCCTGCCCCCGCTGACCCGGTCGCCGCTGGCGCTCGGCCTCGTCCTGCTGCTCTTCGGCGCCGCGTACGGAGGCATCAACGTCGCCATGAACAGCGCGGCCGTCGACCTCGTCGCCGCGCTGCGCAGGCCCGTGATGCCGAGCTTCCACGCGGCCTTCAGCCTCGGCGGCATGCTGGGCGCGGGGCTCGGCGGGCTGGTCGCCGGGAGCCTGTCGCCCACCGCGCACCTGTTCGCCCTGACAGTCGTGGGGCTGCTGCTGACCGCCGCGGCCGGTCCCGTACTGCTCCGGCACCCTTCCCCCGCCCCGCCCGAGTCGCTGCCCGCGCGTACCGGCGGCGGCCGGCCTTCCGGGTCCCGTCGCGCGGTCCTCGTCTTCGGGGTGATCGCGCTGTGCACGGCGTACGGGGAGGGCGCGCTGGCCGACTGGGGCGCCCTGCACCTGGCGCAGGACCTGCACGCGCACCCGGGGGTGGCGGCGGCCGGGTACTCCCTCTTCGCCCTGACCATGACGGCCGGCCGGCTCTCCGGCACGGCCCTGCTCGAACGGCTCGGGCAGACCCGCACCCTGGTCGCGGGCGGGCTCACCGCCGCCGCGGGCATGCTGCTCGGGGCGCTCGCCCCGACCGTGTGGGCCGCGCTCCTCGGCTTCGCCGTGACCGGGCTCGGCCTGGCCAACATCTTCCCCGTCGCCGTCGCCCGCGCGGGAGCCCTCGCCGGACCCGGCGGTGTCGCCGCCGCCTCGACGCTCGGCTACGGCGGGATGCTGCTCGGACCGCCGGCCATCGGCTTCCTCGCCGACTGGTTCTCGCTGCCGGTGGCGCTCACGACGGTCGCGGCACTGGCCGCCGGGGCCGCCGTCATGGGGTACGCCTCCCGCGGTTCCGGGCGTCGACCGTCGGCCGTCGACTAACCGGTGCGCGCCGCTTCGGAGTTCGAGCCGGGAGCGCCTCGCGGCCATAATCCGCATCATGGACAATCTGAGCATCGACCGGCACATCGACGCGCTCGACGCGGCGGGCAAGGCCCTCGTGGCGGCCGCAGCCGCGGCCGGGCCCGACGCGGAGGTCCGGACCTGCCCCGGCTGGCAGGTCCGTGACCTCCTGCGGCACACCACGACGGTCCACCGCTGGGCCACCGTCCTCGTCGCCGACGGCCTCACCGAGGGCCACCCGGCCGCCGCCGAGACCGATCTCGACGGCGACGCGCTCCTCGCCTACGTCCGCGAGGGTCATGAGCGGCTCGTCGACACGCTGCGCGCGGCCCCCGCCGACCTGGAGTGCTGGACCTTCCTGCCGGCGCCGTCACCGCTCGCGTTCTGGGCGCGGCGCCAGGCGCACGAGACGACGGTGCACCGGGCGGACGCCGAGTCGGCGCTCGCGGGCGATCCGGGCTTCGGGCCGGTGGACCCGGCGGTCGCCGCCGACGGCATCGACGAACTCCTGCGCGCCTTCCACGCCCGTGACCGCAGCCGGGTGCGTACGGCGGAGCCCCGCACTCTGCGGGTACGGGCGACGGACACCGGCGACGTGTGGACCGTACGCCTGTCACCGGAGGCGCCGCGGACGGTGACGACCGCCGACGGGCCGGCGGACTGCGAGCTGAGCGGCCCCGCCGACCGCCTCTATCTGACGCTGTGGAACCGGCTGCCGCAGGACGCGGTGGCCGTGACCGGGGACGCGTCGCTCGCCCGGCTGTGGCGGGAGGAGTCGGCCATCACCTGGTCGTAGGGCAGAAGTCGCAGAGGTCTCGGAAGTCGCGGAAGGCACGGAGGTCGCGGAAGTCACGGAGGTCGCGGAGGTTCGGGCCCGTCAGCCGAGCCAGCCGGGGCGGACCAGGCCCGACTCGTAGGCGAGCACGACGAGTTGGGCCCGGTCGCGGGCGCCGAGCTTGACCATCGTGCGGCTCACATGGGTCTTCGCGGTGAGCGGGCTGACGACGAGCCGGCGGGCGATCTCCTCGTTGGACAGGCCGAGGCCGACGAGGGCCATCACCTCCCGCTCCCGGTCGGTGAGTTGGGCGAGCGGTGCGGCGACTCCACCGGCCGGCGGCCGGGAGCGGGCCGCGAACTCCTCGATGAGCCGACGGGTCACGCCGGGCGAGAGCAGCGCGTCGCCGGCCACCACCGCCCGTACGGCGCGCAGGAGTTCGTCGGGTTCGGTGTCCTTGACGAGGAAACCCGAGGCACCGGAGCGGATGGCCTCGAAGACGTACTCGTCGAGTTCGAAGGTGGTCAGCATGACCACCTTCACCGCGCCAAGCTCCGGGTCGGCGGTGATCAGGCGGGTGGCGGCGAGGCCGTCCCGGCGTGGCATGCGGATGTCCATCAGGACGACGTCCGGGCGCAGTTCGCGCACCCGCGCCACCGCCTCCTCGCCGTCGGCGGCCTCGCCCGCCACCTCGATGTCCGGCTGGGCGTCGAGGAGCGCGCGGAAACCTGCCCGTACGAGCGACTGGTCGTCGGCCAGCAGGACGCTGATCGCGGGGCTCGTGGGGCTCGCAGAGCTCACGGGGACTCCTCGGGGCGGACCGGAAGGCTTGCGTGCACCCGGAAGCCGCCGTCGGGCCGGGTGCCCGCCTCGATCGTGCCACCGAGGGCCGCGGCCCGCTCCCGCATGCCGGCGAGTCCGTTGCCGCTGCCGCCGGCGTCGTCGCCGGTGGCCGGGCCCTCGTCGTCGATCCGCAGGTCGAGCGCGTCCGGTCCGTAGCCGAGGACGACCCGCGCGGTGCGCGAACCGGAGTGGCGCACCACGTTCGTCAGCGCCTCCTGGACGATCCGGAAGGCGGCGAGTTCCGTTCCGGGCGGGAGCCGGCGGCGCCGGCCCTCGGTTCCGGTCGTCACGGTGAGGCCGGCGGCCGCGGCCTGCTCGACGAGTTCGGGGAGCCGGTCGAGGCCGGGCGCGGGGGCGCGGGGCGCGTCGCCGGGCGCGCGGAGGGTTTCGAGCACCTGCCGCACCTCGCCGAGCGCCTCCTTGCTGGCCGCCTTGATGGTGGTGAGGGCGGTACGGGCCTGGCCCGGGTCCGAGTCGAGGAGGGCGAGGCCGACGCCGGCCTGCACGTTGATGACGGAGAGGGAGTGGGCGAGGACGTCGTGCAGCTCGCGTGCGATCCGCAGCCGTTCCTCGTCCGCCCGGCGCCGCTCGGCGGCGGCCCGCTCGGCGCGCTCCTTCGCCCACTGCTCACGGCGGACGCGGACGAGTTCGGCGGCGGCGAGGATCGCCACGACGAAGGCGGCGGCCGGGAGTTCCTGACCCCAGGGGGCGGGGCCGTCACCGTCGGGCGGCAGGTAGCGGTACAGCCAGTGGGCCAGGAGCAGGTGCCCCGCCCACAGTCCGCCGAGCGCCCACCAGGCGGCATGCCGGTGCCCGTGCACGACTGCGGCGAAGCAGGCGACCGCGACGACGGCGAAGACCGGGCCGTACGGGTATCCCGCGGCCAGGTACGCCAACGTCACCGCCGACACGCCGAACACCACCGGGACGGGGTGGCGGTGGCGCAGCAGCAGCGCGGCCGCGTCGAGCACGAGCAGCGCCCGGCCGAGCGCGTCGAGCGCGATCCGGTCGGGCTGGTTGCGGGCGGCGAACCCGGAGCCGACGAGCACGAAGACGGCCACCACGACCGTCGACGGCCACGGCAGCCCGCCGCGCCGCCCGTAGCCGCGCCGCTCCCAGCGCCCCCCGCGCCGGCGTCCGGGCCTCCGGCGCCACGGCCCGTACTCGCCCGGCGGCCCGTGGCGGCCGGGTGCCGGGGTGCGGGTCGGCTGTTCGTCCATGCGGCCACGCTAGACCGGGGCGGGGCGCGATGGCGTCAGCCGGGCGGGGTGGTCACCCGTACTCCACGGGGAGTACGGGGGTTGGGTATGGGGGCGGGAGTACGGGGGTGGGTGTACGACTCCGAGGGCGCGGGTCCGGAGAGGTGACCGGCCGGGGGGCCGGCGTCCGCGACGGCGCCCCGGCCCTCACGGCTTGGGCAGCAGCCCGGCCTCGCGGCCGAGGCGTTCCGCGGCCGTCGCGAAGAACATGTCGCGGTCCTCGATGACGTTGTTGAACTGGCCGAACAGTTCGAAGGAGATCAGCCCGAACAGCTCGGCCCAGGCGCAGACGAGAGCGATGGCGAGGGCCGGGGGGAGGTCGGGGGCGAGGTCGGCGGCGAGGCGTTCGGCCTCGGGGCGGAGGCCGGCCGGGAGCGGGGGCGGGGCGATGCCCTTGTCGTTGTAGGCGGCGCGGGCGATGGAGACGAGGACGAGGCCGCCGCGGGCGGCGTGGTCGACGGTGTCCTGGGGGGCGGTGTAGCCGGGCACCGGGGAGCCGTAGATCAGGGCGTATTCGTGCGGGTTCTCGACGGCCCAGGCCCGGATCGCGCGGCAGACGGCGGTCCAGCGGTCGAGGTGGGCGCGCGGGTCGGCGGCCTCGGCGGCGGCGTGGGCCCGCTCGGCGGCGGCGCCGACGGCGTCGTAGGCATCGATGATCAGCGCGGTGAGGAGGTCGTCGCGGCTGGGGAAGTAGCGGTAGAGCGCGGAGGACACCATGCCCAGCTCGCGGGCGACGGCGCGCAGGGAGAGCTTGGCGGCGCCTTCGGCGGCGAGCTGGCGGCGGGCCTCGTCCTTGATGGCGGCGGTGATCTCGATCCGGGCGCGGGCGCGGGCTCCTTGAACGGTGGTCATGGAGAGCAGTCTGCCATGTTTCGGAGCACCGCACTGAAACGAGAGCACCGCTCTTGCTTGTGAGCACCGATCCGTGCACACTGTTCTCAAGCGAGAGCGGTGCTCACACTTCGGAGCGACGCTCACCCTTTGCCGCCAGGAGGCACCCGATGTCCGCTCAGCCCGCGCAGCCCTCTCAGCCCTCCGCCCACGTCATCAAGCCCGGCTGGTTCACGGTCAACGTCTTCAACCGCACCGTCGCCTGGCTGACCCGCCGCGGCGTCAGCGTCTGGGGCTCCCGGGTCCTCGCCGTGCGCGGCCGCAAGAGCGGCGAATGGCGCCGCACCCCCGTCAACCTGCTGACCGTGGACGGCGCCCAGTACCTCGTGGCCCCGCGCGGCCACGTCCAGTGGACCCACAACATGCGGGCCGCGGGCGGCGGCGAGCTGCACCTCGGCAAGCACGCGCAGCCGTTCACCGCCGTGGAGATCGCGGACGACGACAAGCCGGTGATCCTCCGCGCGTACCTCAAGCGCTGGAAGGCGGAGGTCGGGGTGTTCTTCCAGGGCGTCGGGCCCGACTCCACGGACGAGCAGCTGCGCGCCATCGCACCCCGGCACCCCGTCTTCCGCATCACCACGACGGCCGCCGCCCCGAACGCGTGAGAGGGCGGTACGGACCCGGTCCGCACCGCCCTCTCACCCGGGACCGGGCCGCTCAGGCCCGCCCCGTACTGCTCAACCCACCCCGTACCGATCAGGGAGTGTCGACGTCCCCGGCCTCGACGTCCCCCGCCTCGTCGGCCTCGTCCTTGCGCGGTGTGACGCCCCGGCCCGCCGGACCGACACCCGCCGAGGTGTCGATGCGGCGGTCGAGCATGTCGAGCGCGCGGTGCGCGAAGCCGTTGCCGCGCACCAGGCCGGCCAGCGTCGTCGAACCGCGCGTGATGTCCGAGAACGCCCCCCAGGCCGGCCGCAGCCCCGTGATCACCGCGTGCAGCAGCCCCGGACGGCGCTCGAACACCGCGAGCATCCGGCGCCCGACGGCCATCTCCACGCCGAGCCCGGCCTTGATGGCGAAGGCGTAGTTGAGCGCCTGCCGCCGCGTGTCCACGGCGTCGGCCGCCTCGGCGATCCGGACGGCCCACTCGCCCGCGAGCCGGCCCGAGCGCAGCGCGAACGAGATGCCCTCGCGGGTCCACGGTTCGAGCAGACCGGCCGCGTCGCCGCAGACCAGGACGCGGCCGCGGGAGAGCGGCGAGTCGTCGGTGCGGCAGCGGGTCAGATGGCCGGAGGAGATCGCCGGCTCGAAGCCCGCGAGGCCGAGCCGGGCGATGAAGTCCTCCATATAGCGCTTGGTGGCGGCGCCCTCGCCGCGCGCCGAGATGACGCCGACCGTGAGCGTGTCGCCCTTGGGGAAGACCCACCCGTAACTGCCCGGCAGCGGGCCCCAGTCGATGAGGACGCGGCCCTTCCAGTCCTCGGCCACCGACGCGGGCACCGGGATCTCGGCCTCCAGGCCGAGGTCGACCTGGCCGAGCTTGACGCCGACGTGAGCGCCTATCCGGCTGGCACTGCCGTCGGCGCCGACGACGGCGCGGGCGAGGACGGTCTCGCCGTCGGCGAGGACGACGGCGACCGTACGGCGGTCGGGCACGGCCGGGCCGTGCTGCTCGACCCGGCTGACGGTGACTCCGGTGCGCAGCTCGGCGCCCGCCTTCTGGGCGTGCTCGACGAGCTGGGCGTCGAACTCGGGCCGGTTGATGAGCCCGAAGAGCATGCGCCGGGAGCGGCGGGTGCGGGCGAAGCGGCCGTTGTGCTGGAAGGTGACGGCGTGCACGCGGTCCTGCAGGGGCAGCTCGAAACCGGGCGGGAGCGCGTCACGGGACGGGCCGATGATGCCGCCGCCGCAGGTCTTGTAGCGGGGCAGCTCGGCCTTCTCCAGGAGCAGCACCCGGCGTCCGGCGACCGCCGCCGCGTAGGCCGCGGAGGCGCCGGCCGGTCCGGCGCCGACCACCACCACGTCCCAGACCTGCTGCCCCTCGGCCGGGCCGTCCGGGCCGTTCGCCCCGGCTTCGGCCACGCCGTCCTCCGCCGCTCCGGCGTCTGCGTTCTCGCTGCTCACGATGTGCTTCTGCTCCTGATCCGACCGGTGGTTCTGCTGTGATCGCATCCTACGGCTCGGTAGCTCCGGCGCGGGGCCCGGCCGTGTCGCCCTGCGCCGTAGGATCGGCCATGCGTTCGCCGTACATCCGACACGGCGTCGTCCTGACAACGTCGCACCCACCAGGAGCGTGCCCCATGACCTCGAATCCGATCGCCGAGACCGTCGCGTCCCTGATGCCCCGCGCCAAGGCGGAGCTGACGGAGCTGGTGGCCTTCCACTCGGTGGCGGACGAGGCCGTCGCGCCGCGCAGCGAGTGCGAGGCCGCCGCGAACTGGGTGGCGGACGCGCTGCGCGCGGAGGACTTCCAGGACGTGGCGCTGCTCGACACCCCGGACGGTTCGCAGTCGGTGTACGGCGTGCTGCCCGGGCCGGCCGGTGCGCCGACCGTCCTTCTCTACGCGCACTACGACGTGCAGCCGATGCTGGTCGAGGCGGCGTGGGTGACCCCGCCGTTCCAGCTGACCGAGCGGGAGGACGGCCGCTGGTACGGGCGCGGTGCGGCCGACTGCAAGGGCGGCTTCATCATGCACCTGCTCGCGCTGCGCGCCCTGAAGGCGAACGGCGGGGTGCCGGTCACGGTCAAGATGATCGTGGAGGGCTCGGAGGAGCAGGGCACGGGCGGTCTGGAGCGGTACGCGGAGGCGCACCCCGAGCTGCTCACGGCGGACGCGATCGTGATCGGCGACGCCGGCAACTTCCGGGTCGGCCTGCCGACGGTGACGGCGACGCTGCGCGGCATGACGATGATCCGGGTGACGGTCGACACGCTGCAGGGCAACCTGCACTCGGGTCAGTTCGGCGGCGCCGCGCCGGACGCGCTGGCCGCGCTGATCCGGGTGCTGGACTCGCTGCGGGCCGAGGACGGTTCGACCGTCATCGACGGGCTGCCGGCGGACGCGGTGTGGGAGGGCCTGCAGTACCCGGAGGCCGACTTCCGCAAGGACGCGAAGGTGCTCGACGGGGTCGACCTGCCGGGCAACGGCACGGTCGCCGACCGCATCTGGGCGCGCCCGGCCGTGACGGTCATCGGCATCGACGCGCACCCGGTGGCGGGCGCGACGCCGTCGATCCCGGCCACGGCCCGCGCGCAGATCAGCCTGCGGGTGCCGCCCGGCCAGGACGCGGCGAAGGCGACGGAGCTGCTGTACGCGCACATCGAGAAGCACACGCCGTGGAACGCCCGGGTGAGCTTCGAGCAGGTGGGCCAGGGCCAGGCGTTCCAGGCGGACACCTCCAGCCCGGCGTACACCTCGATGGCCGAGGCGATGCGGATCGCGTACCCGGGCGAGGAGATGCAGACGGCCGGCATGGGCGGCTCGATCCCGCTCTGCAACACGCTGGCCGCGCTCTACCCGGAGTCGGAGATCCTGCTGATCGGCCTGAGCGAGCCGGAGGCCCAGATCCACGCGGTGAACGAGTCGGTGTCGCCGCAGGAGCTGGAGCGGCTGTCGGTCGCGGAGGCGCACTTCCTGGTCAACTACGCGCGCTCGAAGCAGGGTTGATCCGCCCGGGCGGAACCGGCACGGCGCTCGCGGTCACGCTCTGGGCGGAACTCGCCCAGAGCGTAGGCCGGTCCGGCGGGCGGGTCCGGCCACGTACGTTCGCGGCATGGACTTCGTAGAGATCACTCCCCGTCTGCACATGCTGCGCTTCTCCATCGGACAGGCGTACCTGTGGCGGGACGAGACCGAGCTGACCCTGGTCGACGCGGGCTGGGCCGGTTCGGCGCAGGCGGTGGAGGCGGCGCTGCGCGGCGCGGGCCTCGATCCCGCCCTGATCCGCCGGATCGTGCTCACGCACTGCCACCGCGACCACGTGGGCGCGGCGCAGGAGCTCGCGGACCGCTTCGGCGCGGAGATCGTGGCGCACCCGCTGGACGCCCCGGTCATCCGTGGCGAACTCCCCGTCCCCGAGCCGGACTTGCCGGACTGGGAACGGCCCATTTTCGAGCACGGTCTCACCACGCCCGAGGCCCCGCCGACCCGGGTCGACCGGGAGGTCACCGACGGCGAGGAGCTGGGCTTCGGCGACGGCGCGGTGGTGGTGCACACACCGGGGCACACGCCCGGCTCGATCGCGGTCCATCTGCCGCGCCACGGCGTGCTGTTCGCCGGCGACACCGTGGCCTCGGTCCCGGACGTCATGTTCGGCGTCTTCCATGTGAACCGCGCCGAGGCGCTGGCCTCCATGCGCCGGCTCGCGGAACTGCGCCCGTCCGTACTGTGCTGCGGTCACGGCGAGCCGGTGACGGAGGACACGGCGGAGCGGTTGGCGAAGGCGGCGGCCCAGGGCGACCCGGGAACCGCCGGGGTGTGATCTTCGTCGTCCTCTCCCGACGGACGCAGCGACGGGGGGCTCATGCCGGCGAACGAGGCCACGGACGGCGACACGGACGGCACCGCGGACGGCGACACCCACAGCGACACGGTCAGCGGCACGGTCGGACCGCGGGAGCAGGACCGGGCGCGACGGCTGCGCCGGGCCGGGCTCGGCGGTGGAGCCATCGGCGGACTCCTCGCCGGGGTGTACATGCTGGTGGAAGGGTTCAGTACGGGCTTCGCCTGGTGGGTCGCGGCGCCGTCCGCGGTCCTCGGCGTCGTCGCGGGCACGGTGGCGGGGGCGAGGACAGGCCGGGAGGACCGGGCCCACAAGGACTCCCTGGAGCCGAACGAGACGGTGCTCAACGCCTATCCGGTGTGGCCGGCTCCGGCGCCCGCCTGGAGCGGCCGCCGCGGCGGCGAGCAGGCCGCGCCCCTGCAGCTGCGCACCACCACCCGGCACCTCCAGCTCTGGGAGGGCACGACGCTGGTGTGGGCGCACGGCTTGGGCGCGGTCCGGTGGGAGGCGGACGGGTCGGTGCTGCGCGTCCTGCACGGCGGGGCGGAGATCGCCCGGCTGGAGGGACCGGGGAGCAACCCTGAGCTGCCGCTGGACTTCTGCCAAGTGGCGGACCGGATCGCCGCCCGCTTCGGACGGCGCCCCGATTCGTCGCCCTGACCGGTGACCGGGGACCGGCGACCGGACGCGCGGGTCAGCCCACCGGCACCCCTGCCTCCAGGTTGAGCACCGTGCCGCGTTCGCGCGCCCTGAGGGCCCAGCGGAGGCGGTGGTAGCGGACGGGCGGGAGGAGGTCGGCGGCCTCCTGTTCGGTGACGAAGCGCCAGCCGCGGAGTTCGGCGCCGGGCAGGAGGAGGCGGGCCGCGTCGGTGGTGCGGAGGAGGCCGCCGTCGAAGAGGAGGCGGAGGCCGCCGTAGCCGGGGGGCTGGGGGCGTTCCCAGTCGACGAGGAGGAGGCGGGGTACGGCGTCGAGGTGGAGGCCGATCTCCTCGGCGACCTCGCGCATGCCGGCGCGGGCGGGCGCTTCGCCCGGTTCGACGACGCCGCCCGGGAACTCCCAGCCGGGCTTGTAGGTGGGATCGACGAGCAGGAAGCGGTCGTGCTCGTCGAAGAGGAGGACGCCGGCGGCCAGCGTCTCGCCGGTGGGCTCGGGCGTCTGGACGATGCCGCAGGGCGCGGCATGGCCGGCGGTGACGGCGTCGGCGACGGCGCGCGCGGTCTCGGCGGCGGTGCGGGCGGAGTTGTCGACGGCGTAGGCGTCGGCGGCGAGCCAGCCGGCGAGGGCGGTGCGGTACGGCTCGATGTGGTCGAGGCACCAGCGGCGCACCCGGGCGGCGGCGTCGGCCGCGGTCTCCGCCGAGCCGGGGCGGGGCACTGCGTCGGCGTCCGCCGGTGCCGTCGCGTCGTGGGCGGCGCGGCTGTCGATCCGATCACGCAGGATCGTTTCGTCGGAAGTGAGCACGACGTGCCGCACCTGGATGCGGCGGGCCGCGAGGCCGCCGAAGATCTCGTCCCGGTACTCCTGCCGCAGCAGCGTCATCGGGACGACCAGGACGCCGCCGACCTCGGCGAGCAGCGCGGCGGCGGTGTCCACGACCAGGCGGCGCCAGATCGGCAGGTCCTGGAAGTCGGTCACCTCCGCGAGACGTTTCTGCGGGAGCAGCAGGCGCAGGGCGCCGCCGGTGGACTCAGGGTCGTACAGCGTGCTGTTCGGGATCAGATCGACCAGCTCGCGCGCGGTGCTGGTCTTCCCCGCGCCGAACGCACCGTTGATCCAGACGATCACGATTCCCCCTCTGCGGTTGCCCCTGTGGGGTTGCCCCCTGTGGCTTGCCCGCACCACCCTGCCACGGAAACCCCCGGGGGCGGGCGGGGCGAAACGGCGCACGCGGGAGCGTCGCCGGAGGCGGTACGGAGCCGGCCGCGCGCCCCTTGGGCGCCCCGCGTCCGCGCCGTCCGCACCGTCGGCTCCCGCAGCTCGTACCGGGTGCTCCGCGCCGTCGACGCCTGCAAGCTCGTACCAGATGCTCCAGGCCGTCCGCGCCGTCGGCTCCCGCAGTTCCGTCCCGGATGCTCCAGGCCGTCGGCTCCCTCCGCGCCGGCGGCGCCGTCAGCTCCGTACCGGATCCCCTGCCGCGCGGCCGGCGGCGGCCGCGCCGAGCAGCCCGGCGTCGGTGCCGGTCAGCGCGGGGACGACGGTCAGGTCCCGTACGAAGGAGAGCGTGGCGTACGAGCGGAGGCTGCGGCGCAGCGGGGCGAAGAGGACCTCGCCGGCGCCCGCCACTCCCCCGCCGACGACCGCGATGTCGATCTCGACGAGGGAGGCGGTGGCGGCGATTCCGGCGGCGAGGGCCTGGGCCGCGCGTTCGAAGGAGGCGACGGCCACCGGGTCGCCCGCGCGGGCGGCGGCGGCCACCGCCGCGGCGGAGGTGTCGCCGTCGGGGCCGGGGCGCCAGCCGTGGTCCAGGGCGCGGCGGGCGATGTAGGGCCCGCTGGCGATGCGTTCGACGCAGCCGCGCCCGCCGCAGGCGCACGGGTCGCCGTCCAGGTCCACGCTGATGTGGCCGATGTGGCCGGCGTTGCCGGTGGGGCCGGGGTGGACGCGCCCGTCGAGGACGAGGCCGCCGCCGACGCCCGTGGAGACGACGAGGCACAGCGCGTTGTCGTGGCCGCGCGCGGCGCCCAGCCAGTGCTCGGCGGCGGTCATGGCGACGCCGTCGCCGACGAGCGTGACGGGCAGTCCGCCGGTGGCCCGTCGCACCCGCTCGACCAGCGGGAAGTCGCGCCAGCCGGGCACGTTGACCGGGCTGACGGTGCCGTTCGAGGCGTCGACCGGGCCCGCGCTGCCGATGCCGACGGCACCGGTGGAGGCCCACTCCGGGGCCGCGGCCAGGTCACCCAGCACGTCCGCCACCGCCCGCATCACCTTCTCGCCGTCCTCCTGCGCGGGCGTCGTCCGGCGGGCGCGGACGTGGATCCGGCCCTCGGCGTCGACCAGCGCTCCGGCGATCTTGGTGCCGCCGATGTCGAGAGCGACGACGAGGTCAGTGCGCATGGGGCTCCGGGTCTCCGTGGTGGTGATGGGTGCGGCCTACAGTCTTCCGCACCAGTCTTCCCCGCTCTGACAACGTTGTCCAGGGCCTATGCTCGACAGCGACGAGATCGACATCCGTTCTGCGGGCCGGTCCGGCACTGATCGACACCGGTCCGGCAGCCGTCCGGCACCGATCCGGCAGCACCACGACCCGCGCACCGACCCCGCCCCGACGCATGACGGAGGAACCGCACACCGTGGCCGACATCGCCCGCCACCACGAGCACCGTTACGGCAATCGGCCCACGATGAAGGACGTCGCCGCCCGGGCGGGCGTCGGGCTCAAGACCGTCTCCCGGGTCGTCAACGGCGAGCCGGGCGTCACCCCCGACACCGAGCGCCGGGTCCAGGAGGCCATCGAAGCGCTCGGCTTCCGCCGCAACGACAGCGCGCGGGTGCTCCGCAAGGGACGCACGGCGTCGGTGGGCCTCGTCCTGGAGGACCTGGCCGACCCCTTCTACGGTCCGCTCAGCCGCGCCGTCGAGGAGGTCGCCCGGGCGCACGGCGCGCTGCTCATCAACGGTTCCAGCGCGGAGGACCCGGACCGGGAGCAGGAGCTGGCGCTCGCGCTGTGCGCGCGGCGCGTCGACGGACTGATCGTCATCCCGGCGGGCACCGACCACCGTTACCTGGAGCCGGAGATCCGCGCGGGCGTCGCCACCGTCTTCGTGGACCGCCCGGCGGGCCGCATCGACGCGGACGTCGTCCTGTCCGACAGCTTCGGCGGCGCCCGGGCGGGCGTGGCGCACCTGATCGCCCACGGTCACCGCCGTATCGGCTTCATCGGCGACCGGCCCCGCATCCACACGGCGACCGAGCGGCTGCGCGGCTACCGCGCCGCCATGGCGGACGCCGGTCTCGACGTGGCCGAGGAGTGGGTGTCCCTCGGCCCGACGGACCCGGAGCGCGTGGCCGAGGCGGTCGAGGCGCTGCTGTCCGGCCCGGATCCCGTCACCGCGATCTTCGCCGGCAACAACCGGGTCACCGTCACCGTCGTACGGGTCCTCGCCGGGCGCGAACGCCCCGTCGCCTTCGTCGGCTTCGACGACATCGAGCTCGCCGACCTCCTCGGCATCACGGTGATCGCCCAGGACGCGGCGGCCCTCGGCCGCACGGCGGCGGAACGCCTCTTCCGGCGCCTCGACGGGGCGGCCGAGGCCCCGGAGACGGTGGTCCTGGAGACGCGGCTGATCGCCCGCGGGTCGGGCGAGATCACGCCGCCGCCCGAGGACTGACCCCGCCGAGGGACCGGTGACTCCGAACCGGTCCTCCGCGGAGACCGGCCCCTCCTGCCCGGCGTCCCGCTCGCGCGGGGCGTCGGCCGGGCGGCCGGCATGGCCGCGCTCCTGCTGGGCGCGGGAGCCGGAATCGCCCTGTCCGCGACGGCCGTTCACCTCGCACGGTGGCGGGCCGGCTAGCAGATGCGCAGCCCCTCGACCGGTCCTCCGGCCCCGCCGCCGCTCAGGTGCAGGACGCTGACGTACACGTTCGTGTTGCCGTCGTCGTCATCGGTCCTGGCCCACCAGCGGCTGGTGCGGCCGCCGTACGTCTCCGAGTGGTCCAGGTCCACCTGGCAGTAGAACAGCTGCGGTCCGGGCGCCACGGTGCCCATCTCGCCACCGTCGTAGCGGGTGCTCGTCGCCGTCGACACCACCTGGCAGGTCGACGAGGACCCGGAGGCGGTGCAGCCGCCGCTCGTCGCGGGCGGCGGGGGCGCGGCGGTGGTCGGGGCGCTGGTCGTGGCCTTGGCGCCGGGGGTACGGGCCGGGTCGCCGCCCGTCCGGGTGCTCGGCTCCGTACCGGAGGTGCCGGGGGTGCCGCCCTCGTCGGACGGCCGGCCCGAGGGTGTGCCGGCCGTGGCCGAACCGGCGTCGCCGGGGCGGCTGCTGTCGCCCGGGCCGGGGGTCTTCGTGGCGGTGGGCCCGGCGGTGCCCGCCGGGTCGTCGAGCACGCGCCCCGGCTCGTCGCTCGCCTTACCGTCGGGCCGCTGCCCGCCGTCGGCGACCTGGTCACCGGCCGTCCGGTCCATCAGCCCGTACGTGACGCCTCCACCGACCAGCACCACGCCGGCCGCCACGGCCGCCGCCACGAGGCCGCGCCGCTTGGGACGCGCGGCGCTCCGTGCGGCGGCGCGCCCGGCCTGCCTGCCCGGCGCCGCCGCGCGGCCCCCGTCGGCGCCCGCCGGCGCCAGGCCGAAGGCGTCGCCGGGTCGAACCGGCGCCGCCGGGGCGGCTGACGCGCGCGGTCCGTCGGGGCGGCCGGGCGCGGGG
>NZ_JBSGIW010000047.1:0-59045 GCF_053605265.1 Streptomyces sp. NPDC003943
GACCGGACCGAGGAGGAGACCGTCGCGGCCCTCAAGGACCTCGGCCCGGCCGGCATCATCACCTTCAGCGCGGTCCGGGGATGGCCGAAGGCTAGGGGTGAAAACCGAGTGGGTACTAGGTTTGTGTACTGTGACCTGGATCACGGGGCGGGGGCGGCCCGGAAGGGCGCGGCTAGGGTGGGCCCATGCCGGAGAAGAAGGTCCCCGCGAGCGGGAAAGCCGCAGGCCGGGGTAGTTACGCGGTCGGTGACGCGCGGCGGAGGAAGATCCTCGACACCGCCGTCGAGCACTTCGGGCAGTGGGGCTTCCACGCCTCCTCGCTCGCCCGGATCGCGAACGACTGCGGCATCACCCAGGGCGGACTGCTCCACCACTTCCGCAGCAAGGAGGACCTGCTCCTGTCGGTCCTCGCGCAGAGCGAGCAGCACGACATGGAGCGGCTCTTCGCCGACGAGCCGGAGTCCTACGCCGCCTATCTCGACACCCTCGTCGCCCTGATCGAGGACAACACCCGGCGCCCCGGCATCGTCCGCATGTTCAACGTGCTCGTCGGCGAGTCCGGCAACGTCGGCCACCCCGCCCACGCGTACTTCAAGGAGCGGTACGCGCGCGTGCTCCGGGACACCGTCGCCCTCCTGGAGCGGGCCGTGGAGCGCGGCGAGCTGCGCGCCGGGACCGACTGCCTGGCCGTCGCCCAGGAGCAGCTGGCCGTGATGGACGGCCTCCAGATCCAGTGGGCGCTCGACCCGGAGTCGATGGACATGCCGGCGCGGGTGCGGGACTTCCTGCGGCGGCGGTACGAGGAACTCCGGGCCTGACGGCCTACGGGGCCGTCGGCGGGGCGCCGCCGGGAAGGGCGTCGAAGACGCGCTGGAGCGCGGGCGGGCGGGCCTCGCCGTCCTGGGTGACGACGAGCCGGTGGCCGTACGTGACCTGGTACGTGAACCCGTCGCGGACCGGGCTGCCGGTGGCCCGGTCCGGGACCTCGGCGTAGGCCGGGTCCTCCAGGGCCGCGCGCAGTTCGGCTGTCTGAGTGGGCGTCAGCTGCCCGGAAGCGGGCGGCCTGGTGCCGCGGCGGACGGTGTAGGCGCCGTCGTAGTGGACCACCAGCTTGTTGCTGACCCCGGCGAAGCCGCCGCTGACGCCGACCTCGACCAGGACGTCCTGGGGCGCGGGCTCCTCGGTCGTACGGGTGGCCGCGCTGCTCGCCGGGCTCCCGGTCGGCGGCGCCGCCGGGGCCTGGCCGCAGCCGGTCACGGCGACGGCCGCGGCGAGGACGGCCGCGGCGCCGAACCTGCGCCCGTACCGCTTCGCGTACTCCCGCTTCACGTACTCCATGGCCCGAGCATGCCCGTTCCGGCGGGCCCGCGCAGGACGCGTGACGAGTGATCGCTCAGAGCGAACGCGGGGCGGGGAACAATCGCGGGCTCACATGCATTGAGTCGGCATAGCTCAACTTGATTGACTGCGATTGACTGCCGAAGGGGAGATCATGGCTTCTGAGTCCATGGCGTCCGCGCCGCTCACTCTGCCTGTGCTGCCGCTCGACGACGAGGTCGTGCTGCCCGGAATGGTGGTGCCGCTGGACCTGTCCGACAACGACGTGCGGGCCGCGGTCGAGGCCGCGCAGGCCGCCGCGCGCGGTGGCACCGGGAAGCCCAGGGTGCTGCTCGTGCCCCGGGTGGACGGGACGTACGCGGCCACCGGTGTGCTCGGCACGGTCGAGCAGGTCGGGCGGCTCTCCGACGGCGACCCCGGCGCGCTGATCCGCGGCCGCGGCCGCGTGCGCATCGGAGCCGGGACGACCGGGCCCGGCGGGGCGCTGTGGGTCGAGGGCGCCGTCGTCGAGGAGACGCTGCCGGAGCCGCTGCCCGGCGCCGTGACCGAGCTGGTCAAGGAGTACAAGGCGCTGGCCACCAGCTGGCTGAAGAAGCGCGGCGCCTGGCAGGTCGTCGACCGCGTGCAGCAGATCGAAGGCGTGGGCGCGCTCGCCGACAACGCCGGATACTCGCCCTTCCTGACGGTCGAGCAGAAGGTCGCGCTTCTGGAGACCGCCGACCCGGTCGCCCGGCTGAAGCTCGCCACCTCGCAGCTGCGCGACCACCTGGCCGAGCAGGACGTCGCCGAGACCATCGCCAAGGACGTCCAGGAGGGCGTCGACAAGCAGCAGCGCGAGTTCCTGCTGCGCCGCCAGCTCGAAGCCGTCCGCAAGGAGCTGCGCGAGCTCAACGGCGAGAAGGACGCCGACGAGTCCGACGACTACCGCGCCCGCGTCGAGGCCGCCGACCTGCCCGAGAAGGTCCGCGAGGCGGCCCTCAAGGAGGTCGAGAAGCTGGAGCGGTCGAGCGACCAGTCCCCGGAGGGGTCCTGGATCCGCACCTGGCTCGACACCGTGCTCGAACTGCCGTGGAACGAGCGCACCGAGGACGCGTACGACATCCAGGGCGCCAAGGCCGTCCTGGACGCCGAGCACGCCGGCCTGGAGGACGTGAAGGAGCGCATCACCGAGTACCTGGCCGTGCGCAAGCGGCGCGCCGAGCGCGGCCTCGGCGTCGTGGGCGGCCGTCGCGGCGGCGCCGTGCTCGCCCTCGTCGGCCCGCCCGGCGTCGGCAAGACCTCGCTCGGCGAGTCCGTCGCGCACGCGATGGGCCGGAAGTTCGTCCGGGTCGCCCTCGGCGGCGTCCGGGACGAGGCCGAGATCCGCGGCCACCGGCGGACGTACGTGGGCGCGCTGCCCGGCCGGATCGTCCGGGCGATCAAGGAGGCCGGGTCCATGAACCCGGTGGTGCTGCTCGACGAGATCGACAAGGTCGGCTCCGACTTCCGCGGCGACCCGGCGGCAGCCCTCCTCGAAGTCCTCGACCCGGCACAGAACCACACCTTCCGCGACCACTACCTGGAGGTCGAACTCGACCTGAGCGACGTCGTGTTCCTCGCGACGGCGAACGTCCTGGAGGCCATCCCGGAGGCCCTGCTCGACCGCATGGAGCTGGTCCGCCTCGACGGCTACACCGAGGACGAGAAGGTCGTCATCGCCCGTGACCACCTGCTGCCCCGGCAGCTGGAGCGGGCCGGCCTGGAGAAGGGCGAGGTCGTCCTGGAGGAGTCGGCGCTGCGCAAGCTGGCCGGCGAGTACACCCGGGAGGCGGGCGTCCGCACCCTGGAGCGCTCGATCGCCCGGCTGCTTCGCAAGGTGGCCGCCCAGCACGAACTGGGCGAGCGGGAGCTGCCGTTCACCATCGGCGAGGGCGAGCTGCGCGACCTGATCGGCCGCCCGCACCACGTGCCCGAGTCCGCCCAGGACCCGGCCGAGCGCCGCACGTCCGTGCCCGGTGTCGCCACCGGTCTGGCCGTGACCGGAGCCGGCGGTGACGTCCTCTTCGTGGAGGCGTCGCTCGCCGACCCGGAGACGGGCGCGGCGGGTCTGACCCTCACCGGCCAGCTGGGCGACGTGATGAAGGAGTCCGCGCAGATCGCGCTCTCCTTCCTGCGCTCGCACGGCGCGGAGCTGGAGCTGCCCGTCACCGGCCTCAAGGACCGCGGCGTGCACATCCACTTCCCGGCGGGCGCGGTCCCGAAGGACGGCCCGAGCGCCGGCATCACGATGACGACGGCGCTCGCCTCGCTCCTGTCGGGCCGGCTGGTCCGCACGGACGTCGCGATGACCGGCGAGGTCTCCCTCACCGGCCGGGTCCTGCCCATCGGCGGCCTGAAGCAGAAGCTCCTCGCCGCCCACCGCGCGGGCATCACGACCGTCGTGATCCCCAAGCGGAACGAGGCCGACCTCGACGACGTCCCCGCCGAGATCCTGGAGAAGCTGGAGGTCCACCCGGTCACGGACGTCCGCCAGGTCCTGGAGATCGCCCTGACCCCGGCGGCGGTCGCCGTGAGCGCGGCGGCGTAAGGCACTCGCACGCGACAGCGGTGGGGCGCCCTCCCCCGGGAGGGCGCCCCACCGCCGTCTCACGCGGGGTTGGTCACGCGGGGTTGGTACGGCGCACGGCGTCGGCGACGACCGGGGCCAGACTCGCGCCGCCGGTGTGCGCCGCGCGCTGGAGATCGGCCCCGGTGCCCCGGGCGAGGATCAGCTCGGTGCCGCGCACGGCCCGGTCGAGGTCGCCCGCGTCCCGCAGAGCCGGGGTCACATGGTCGATCAGGGCCTCCAGGACGTCGGCGGCCGGAGCCGGCCGCCAGGTCAGCGGGTGCAGCAGCCGGCCGCCGAGGCCGTAACGGCTGGCCTGCCAGGCGGCCAGGCGCAGCAGGACGGTCGGCACCGGGTCGGCCTCCACCCCGGCCCGCCAGGCCCGGGCCTCGGTCTCCACCAGGGCGCGGACGAGCAGCGCGAGGAGCAGGGCGTCCTCCATGTGCAGGCACACGTCGCCGACCCGCACCTCCACCGTCGGATAGCTGCGGGACAGCCGGGCGTCGAAGTAGACCATGTGGTCGTCGACGAGCACCTCGCTCGCCAGCATGGCCCGGGTGGTCTCCTCCAGCGCGTCCACGTCGCCGAACAGCTCGGTCGGCCCGGCCATCGGCCAGCGCGACCAGAGCTGGTGCCGCCAGCTCGCGTACCCGGTGTCCTCACCCTGCCAGAACGGCGAGTTCGCACTGAGCGCGAGCAGCGGCGCGAGCCACGGCCGGATCCGGTCCAGGACACCGACGCCCTCCTCGGGCGAGGTGAGGTGGACGTGGACGTGACAGGCGCAGGTGAGCTTGTCGTCGACGAGACGGGCGTACCGGTCCTCGATGCGCCGATAGCGCTCGGCGGGGTTGAGGACCTGCTCGAAGCGCATCGGCGCGGTCGCGAGCGCCGCCACCGCCACCCCGGCCTCCTTGGCCGCGGCCGCCGCGGTGGCCCGGGCCTGACGCAGCTGGTCGGCGAGCTCGTCCGCCGTGGCGCACGGCCTGGTGCCGATCTCCAGCATCTCGCAGTACAACTCCGGCTTCACCGGCTCGCCCCGGTCGGCCTCCGGCAGCACATCGGCGTGCCAGGCGGCGATCTCGGTGACGGTCCCGGACAGCGGCTGGGGAAGCCCGGTCGCGGGATCGACCAGGAGCAGCTCCTCCTCGACCCCGATCGTGCGCAGTCCTTGCCCGCGGTGGTACTCCCACCGCTCCTCATTCCGCATGGAGTGCTCTCTCCTTCACGGTCGGACGACGTGCGCTGACGGCCGTTCGAACAGAGCATTCCCGAAGGACGTCCACGGATGACCCGACTCCGCTTGTTCTGGTACGGATGGCGTGAAATCGACACCCGAAGGGAGGACGTCCGCGTGATTCCCGTTCGAGTGAATTTCCCGCTTTTGCGTATCGGGGCGGCGGGTGAATCCGTAGGGTCGGGAGTGGCTACGGGGGTGGCAACTGAACTGTCGGGTCGGGGAGTTGAGCCATGGGTCAGGCAAAACGGCAGGAAGCGTGGGAATTCTTCGGCGAGCTGCTGAAGGAGCGCCGGGAGGCGGCGGGACTCACGCAGAGCGAATTGGGCGCGCGGGTGTTCGTCTCGTCGGCGTACATCGGCCTGTTCGAGCAGGGCATCCGGAAACCGCAGCTGGATCTGGCGAAGATGTTCGACGACGTGCTGAAGACGGGGGGTCTGTTCGAACGGACGTGGCGGAAGCTGATCAATCGGTCGCCGTACGCGTCGTACTTCCAGGCGGCGGCGGAGCTGGAGGACCTGGCGACGACGATCTGCGAGTTCGAATCCACTTCCGTGCCGGGACTGCTCCAGACCCCCGCCTACGCACGAGCCGTTACCCTCGCCAGCAATCCGCTCGCCACCGACGAGTACCTGGAGGACACCGTCAAGGGGCGGGTAGAGCGGTCCGCAATTCTCAGGGACGCCACCCGGCCCATGTATTGGGTGATCCTGCACGAGACGGCGCTGCGCATCCCGGTCGGAGGCTCGGCGGTCATGGCCGAACAGCTGGACCACCTCCTGGCGGCCGTGCGCGAGCGCAAGGTGCTGATCCAGGTGCTGCCCTTCTCTGTGGGCGCGTATCCCCAGATGGGCAAGCCACTCAAGCTCATGGAGTTCGAGGATCAGCCTCCAACGGCCTATACGGAGGCGGTGTATTCGGGCAATCTGCTGGACGATCCGGCGGTGGTGAAGCGAGCTCAGGCGACCTACGATCTGCTCAGGGCCGCCGCGCTGTCGCCGGAGGCGTCCCTGGCCCTGATCGAATCGGCGGCGGAGGACTACAGACGATGCGCGCCTACGACCTGACCAACGCCCATTGGTTCAAGAGCTCTTACAGCGACGGCGACGGCGGCAACTGCGTAGAGATTACGTACGACTGCGTCGGTGTCGTCCCCGTCCGTGACAGCAAGGTGCCCGCCGGCCCGGTCATCGTGGTGGCCGCGCCGGCTTGGGCGTCCTTCGTCGCCGGGCTCAAGGGCTGATCAGGACTCGTTGCTCCGGCGGCGGGCCAGGAGCACGCTGCCCGCGCCGAAGGCGGCCAGCGCGCCCGCGCCCGCGAGGGCCAGTGGCAGCGGGGAGTCCGGTGCCTCGGCGGTGTCGGCGGAGAGGGCCGGCGGCTGCTCGTCGCCGCCGTGGCCCGCGTGGCTGACCGTGGAGAGGGTGGCACCGGCCGCGATCTCGGTCTCGGTCGGGGCCTGCGCGGCCGTGGCGGTGGTGGCCGTACCGCCGAAGGTGACGTCCGAGCAGCTGTAGAACGCCTCGGGGCTGTCGTTGCGCTGCCAGATCATGTAGACGATGTGGCGGCCGGTGCGGGCCGGGAGGTTGCCGTCGAACGCGTAGTAGCCGTCCGTGGAGGTGCGGGTGGTGTTGTACACCGCGACCGGCGTGGTGTCGAGGTCGGACCACCTGAGCGGCTGCGTCGGGTCGAAGCCCGGCTTGGTGATGTACATGGTCATGGTGCCGGAGTGCGGGGCGGTGACCCGGATCCTGAAGCCGAAGGTGCCGGACTTGACGGCCGTGGCCGGCCAGTCGGTGCGGGCCCAGTCGAGCGCGCGGTACTTGTCGCGGTTCGCCGAGCAGAGCTTGCCGTCCGGGATGAGGGCCTGGTGGTTGCCGTCGGCGTTGGCGATGTTGACCTCGTTCCAGTCGTACAGCGGCTGGGTGCCCGAGTCGGCGACGAGGTCCTTGCACACCTGCGACTTGGGAGTCTCGGGTCCCTCCGCGTAACAGGCGGCGATTCTGCTGACCGGGTTGAAGACGGCGCCGTGGGCCTGGGCGACGGTCGGGGTGAGGGCGGTGAGCGCGGCCGCCGCTGACGCTGCTGCGGCGACGAGGGCGGGGATCCGGCGGGAGGACGGCATGCGGGGGCTCTCTCTCGTGCGTGGGGGAGTACGGGAGTACGGGCGAGCAACTCACGTGCGGCGCACGGCAGTTGCGGTTTCCGACGCCACCAGAGGGTCGCATTGGTCCATACCAATGAGCAAGAGGGGGAGCGGAAGTAACCCCTGGGTACGAAAACGGCGGGCCCGGGAGGCGTTGCCGCCCCGGAGTCCCGCCGCCATGCCGTCGTGTCCGGCTCAGCCGTTCGCCAGCGCCTGCACCCGCGTGTAGTCGCCGTTGAAGTGGTCGTGGTCGCCCACCGTCGGGCCGGAGGAGGTGTACTGCCACATCGTGTAGTACGACCAGCCCGCCGGCAGCGTGCCGACGTCCGTCGCGTAGCGCGCGATCCACAGCGGGTTGGTGGACGCGAAGCCGCCGTAGTTGCCGGTGCACTGGGTCCACCAGCTGGTCGCCGTGTAGATCACCGGGTCCCGGCCGGTCCGGTACTTGTAGCGGTTCACGAAGTCCTGGATCCAGGCCACCATCCCGGACTGCGTCTTGCCGTAGCAGGTCGCGCCGTACGGGTTCCACTCGATGTCCAGCGCCCCCGGCAGCGTCTTGCCGTCCCTGGACCAGCCGCCGCCGTTGTTGACGAAGTAGTCCGCCTGCGCCGCGCCGGTCGTGGTGTCGGGCGTCGCGAAGTGGTACGTGCCGCGGATCATGCCCACGTTGTACGAGCCGTTGTACTGCTGGGTGAAGTACGTGTTCTTGTAGTACGTGCCTTCCGTGGCCTTGACGTAGGCCCACCGCACTCCGCTGTTCCACAGCGTCGACCAGTCCACGTTCCCGTTGTGGCCGGAGACGTCGACTCCCTCGGTCTGGACGGCCTGGAGCGTGAAGCCGCCGCTCGGCTTTCCGCCCTGGCCGTCGTGGGCGATGACGCCCATGCCCATCCAGGCGGAGCCGCGCTCGGGGATCTTCTGGGCGGCGGCGGCGCGGGCGTCGGCGTCGGCGGCGTCGGCCGTGCCCGCGAGGGAGAGGGGGAGGAGGAGGGTCAGGGCCGCGAGGGCGGCGCCGGCGAGGGATGTCCCGGATCTGTGCACACGCATTGCGTGCCTCCGAAAGGCTCGGTGGGGGGAGCGGGGAGACATGTTCTGAGGGCATGCTCTGAAGACATGTTCTGAACATGTCAGGCGGGTCGCCGACAACGACGCTACGCACGTAGACCCGCCGGCGGAAGGGGGCCTGGGTGCTGCCGTTGGTCTACGCCTGCGAAATACTGCAACGAGCTGCGGCGATGGCCGCGGCTGGAAGAAACTTTCAGCGAGCGGAAAGCGCACGAGGGGTGCTGACGTGCACGGAAGCGGTACGGGGAGTGAATCCGGACCCAAGGGCGGGAGTGGTGTGGACCAGGAGTTCCTCGCCCTGGAGCGCGAACTGGCGGTCTTCCTGCGCCGCGCCCGCGCCCAGTCCGGCGAGATGGCCCGCGAGGTCCACCCCGAACTGGAGCCCGCGGCCTACGGCCTCTTCGTCCGGCTCGACGAGGCCGGACCCCAGCGCGCCACCGACCTGGCCGGCTGGTTCGGCGTCGGCAAGGCCACGATGAGCCGCCAGCTGCGCGCCCTGGAGGAGCTCGGACTGGTCGCCCGCGACCCCGACCCGGCCGACGGCCGCGCCTCCCTGGTCCGGCTCACCGAGGAGGGGCAGGGCCGTTTCCGGCACGTACGGGACGCCCGCCGCGAGCGGTACGTGCGCAAGCTCGCCGACTGGGACCGCGCCGAGGTCGCGGAACTGGCCCGGCTGCTCCACCACTTCAACGTCCGGTCGGCGGAGGGCTGACCCGCGCACCCATCGCGGCTACAGCTCCGCGTACACCGCCGTCGCGTCGTCGTGGAGCTTCCACCGCCGGGCCGGGCCCCCCGCCCTCGCGTCCGCCGCCTCCAGCGCCCGCACCCGCTCGATCAGCCCCTGCGGGCCCTCCTTCGCCAGCACCGCGAACAGGTCCGCCCAGTCGCCCGCCCCGAACAGCTCCACCCACCGGGTCGCGCCGTCCGTGAGCGCCGCGAGCGCGCGGACCTCCGGCCTCGGGGTCGTACCGGTCACCGCCCGGGCCGCCACGGACGGGTCGGCGGCCGCCGTGAAGAAGCCGCCCTCGCGGTTGCGCAGCCGGTCCGTGGCCTCCAGGGAGCGCAGGACCTCGTCCGGGACGCGGTCGAGCCGGTCGTCGAGCACCGCCCGTACCGTGCCGTCCGGGGACCGCAGCAGTAGCGCCGCGTCGGACAGGACGAGGTGTTCCACCGTCGCCTCGTCCCAGCGCGCCATGGCCACCGTCGCCTGCGGAGTGCGGACGTGAGAAAGGTCACAGGTGCCCCGATGGGCGTCCGCGGTGCGCCGGATTGCCAGCGACAGAATCTCGGACAGCGTCAGATCGGCGCGTGAAGCGGACAGTTCCGTCAAAGCGCCGCCGAGTCTGGCGGTGAACCAGGGCACCCCGTGCACACAACCGTCATCACCCTTCGGGGGCGTCACCCCGTCCAGGACGACCACGGTGCCGCCCGCCCCCGAGGCGGCCAGAGCCGTGGCCGACCAGTCCTCGTTGGGGCGTTCGGGACTGCCGGGGAAGGTCGCCGTTTCGGTCCGCATGATCCGCAGTCTGCCCCGCCCGCGGCCCGCTCTGCATCACTCCTTCACATCCCCTCCAAACGGCCGAAATTGGCCTGTACCAAAGGAGTGCGAAGGGTGCGGAAGGCCGGAACCGGGACCTCCGTGAAGCTGCGGCGGGGCATCCTGCCAAAGGGCGCGCGGAAGATCCAACCGGCGGTAAGCCCGGAGCCCCGGCGCCCACCGGCACGAGTTGTTAGCCAACTACTGAGTGTTGTTCACTCGTTCGGGTGGCGCAGCGGCCGATGCGAGTCCCCCGACCAGAACCGCTGAAATGGTCGGAAGACACACCAGGGGTGGGGGCTCTTACATGTGACCGGTCGTCACCTCTGCTTCATGGGCGGACGAGTCGAGAATGCGAGCACCGGTGCAGAACACCCCCCCGGCCCCGGCCGGCCGTACCAAGCGGGTCCGCAGCAGGCTCTTCGCCGGCGTCGCCCTGGTCGGCGTCACCGTGCTCGCCGCAGGCGCCCCCGCGGTCCTCGCCGCCTCCGCCGACCTCGACGAGTCCGTCAACCTGGTCGCGCTCGCCGAACTCGACCAGCAGGCCGTCACCCTCGCCCATTCCCTCTCCGACGAGCGCGACGAGGTCGTCGCGTACATCGCCGCGGGCCGCGACGACCAGCAGGGCGACGGCAAGGACAAGAAGCGGATCAGCGGCGCCAGGTCCGCCCGCGTCGACCGCCAGATCGACGAGATCCGCGCCGCCGCCCCCGCCGACCTGCGCCGCGAGCTCGCCGCCCTGCCCTCCATCCGGCGCACCGCGCTGACCGGCAAGGGCACCGCCCTGGAGGCGCACAAGGCGTACACCGACGTCATCGGCAAGCTCCAGGAGCTCTCCGACGAGCTCGCCGAGCGCACCCCGGCCCGTGCCGCCGAGGCCGTGCGGGCGCCCGCCGCCCTCGGCCGGGCCACCGAGCAGGCGTCCGCCGAGCGCGGGCTGCTGCTCGCCGCGCTCGCCGTGCCCAGGCCCGCGACCACCAGCACCACCACCCGCTACGACCCGGTCACCGGCACGTACGTCACCGAGGCGGCCGAAGGCGCCGACGAGGACGAGCGGAACCGGAACGCGCTCACCGCCGCCGCCTCGCAGGCCCGGGTCCGCGAACTCGCCGCCCTCGCCGACTTCGACCAGGCCGCCACCGCGCCCGCCCGCGACTCGCTCGCCGCCGGTGTCACCGGCCCCGACGTCAAGGACGCCGAGCGCTACCTGGCCCGGCTCACCGACCGGCCCGAGCTCTCCGAGTCCGAGCTGAACACCGACCCGGCCAAGCTGGACGCCGCGCTCTCCGCCCGCATCGAGCAGATGCGCGGCGTCGAGTCCGCCCTCGCCACCCAGCGCGCCGAGCGCCTCGCCCAGCTCCGCCAGGACGACGTCACCGCGCTCGAACTGCGCGTCGCCTTCCTCGGCGGCTGCCTGCTCGTCGCCGTCGGCGTCGCCACCTATGTGGCCCGCTCGCTCACCCGGCCGCTCGCCGTGCTGCGCATCGGCGCCGCGCGCCTCGCCGCCGCGCCGGAGCCGCAGGCCGAGGAGCCGATCCGGTTCACCGGCCGCAACGACGAGTTCGCCCAGGTCGTCCGGTCCCTCAACACGCTCCAGGGCAAGCTCGCCGCCCTCGCCGCCCGGGTCGAGCAGCTCGACGGCGAGCGCGCCGACCTGGCCGGGGCCCGCGAGGCCGTCGCCGCCGAGCTGGCCGCCCAGCGCGCCGAACTCCAGGGCCAGAACGCGCTGCTCACCGCCGAACTGGAGCGGCTGCGCGGCACGGTCCAGCACACCTTCGTCAACCTCTCGCTGCGCAGCCTCGGGCTCGTCGAGCGCCAGCTCGGCGTCATCGAGAAGCTGGAGGAGCGCGAGCAGGACCCGGACCGGCTCGCCACCCTCTTCAAGCTCGACCACATGGCGACCGTCATGCGCCGGCACAGCGAGAACCTCCTCGTCCTCGCCGGCCACGAGCACCACCACGGCCACCCGGGCCCGGTCCCGCTCGTCGACGTGCTGCGCGCAGCCGTCAGCGAGATCGAGCGCTACGAGCGGGTCAGCATCCAGTCGCTCCCGCCGCACACCCAGATCGCCGGCTTCGCCGCCGACGACCTGAGCCACCTGGTCGCCGAACTCCTGGAGAACGCGACCTCCTTCTCGCCGCCCGACACCCAGGTCCAGCTCTCCGGCTGGCTCCTGGAGTCCGGCGAGGTCATGCTCTCGGTCCAGGACGGCGGCATCGGCATCGCGCCCGACCGCCTGGCCGAGCTGAACGCGCGGCTCGCCGCCCCCGAGGTCACCGGCACGGACGGCGAGGGCCTCGGCATCCGGGTCACGGCGCTGCTCGCGGCGCGGCACGGCGTGCGGGTCGAGCTGCGCGAGCAGAAGCAGGGCGGCGTCGCCGCGGTCGTCGTGCTGCCGCTGCCGCTTCTCCCCACCGCCCCGCCGACCGCCGTTCCTCCCACGGTCACGGTCGCCGGTGTCTCCCCGGCCCCGGTCCTCACCCTCCCCGGATCGGTCGCCGAGGCCAACTCCAACACCCTGCCGTCACGCCATCGCGACCCGCTGGTCGAGGCGGCGGAACGGGCCATCGCCGAAGCCGAAGCAGAGGCCGAGGCGGAGGCCGCGGCGACGGACGTCGAGTCGGCGCAGCCCGTACAGTCCGAGCCCGTACAGCCTGAGCCCGCGCCCGTCGAGACCCACGTCGAGCCCGCGCCCGTCGAGACCCACGTCGAGCCCGCGCCCGTCGAGACCCTCGCCGAGACCACCCTCGAGATCCGGCTGCCGCAGCCGCCGCCCGAGCCCGAGGCCCACGAGCGCGTGGCGGACGAGACGGACGTGCCCGCCCCGGCGCCCGAGCCCGTACCGGAGCCGGAGCCGGAGCCCGAGCCCGGCCCCCGCCCCGGACAGTGGGAGCGGGTCACCGACAAGGGACTGCCCAAGCGCACGCCGCGGATAGTGCGCCAGGAGAAGACGGCCACCACGCCGATACGCCGTGGCGGCGTGGACGCCGAGGCGCTGCGCCGCCGGCTCGGAGGCTTCCAGCGGGGGGCCGCCAACGGCCGCCGTGACGTGGCCGACGAGATCCGGGCCGCACAGACAGCACGTACCGAGGAGAACACGGGGGACACAGTCGAGGAGGCACGCAGTTGACCGCGACCGGAACATTCGGGCTGAGCAGTGAGGCCCGCAACCTGCAATGGCTGCTGGGCAACCTGGTCGAGGAGGTGCCGGGGGTCCGCTCCGTGGCCGTGGTGTCGTCCGACGGGCTGCTCCTGCTCTCGTCGGACCCGGACGTCCAGGGCACGGCCGACCGGCCCACCGGGCCGCGCGGTTCCACCGCCGACCTCGCCACCATCGTCTCGGGCATCGGCAGCCTCACCGTGGGCGCCGCCCGGCTGATGGACGGCGGCGGGGTCAAGCAGACCATGGTCGCCATGGACGAGGGCAGCGTCTTCGTCATGTCGATCAGCGACGGCTCGCTGCTCGGCGTGCACGCGGAGCCCGACTGCGACATGAGCGTCGTCGCGTACCACATGGCGCTCTTCGTGGGCCGCGCCGGGCACGTCCTGACGCCGGAACTCCGCAGCGAACTGGCGAAGTCCATGGAGAGCTACCAGTGACGTCCGCGACCCACGCCCATCGGCTGCCGATACGCGGGGAGGGGCGCCGCCCCTCCCGGGTCCGTCCCTACTCGCTCACCGGCGGCCGCACCCGCTTCGGCCACGTGCTCCTCGTGGAGACCTTCGTGGCCGCGCTGGAGGCCACGCCCGCCCGCAAGGCGCTGACCGACGGTGGGCCCGCCGCGCGCGGCCTCATGCCGGAGATGCGGGCCATCGTCGAGATCTGCCGCCGGATGCGGACCGTCGCGGAGATCTCGGCGCTTCTGAAGATGCCGTTGGGTGTCGTCCGGGTGCTGCTCAGCGACCTGGCCGACCAGGGAAAGATCCGTGTGTACGGGACCGGTCACGGCACCGACCGTCCCGACCGCGCGCTCCTCGAAAGGGTGCTGAGTGGACTCCGTCGTCTCTGACGAAACCGACGCGCCGGTACTCGCCGGCATCCCCGCCCAGCCCACGGGAGGCGAGGCCGACAGCGCGCCCGATCCCGAGGACGGCGCCCAGGACTGGCAGCTGGACCACACCCGCGCCCCGATAGCGACCAAGGTCGTCGTCGCGGGCGGCTTCGGCGTCGGCAAGACCACCTTCGTCCGCGCGGTCTCGGAGATCACTCCGCTGCAGACCGAGGCGCTGATGACGCGGGCGAGCGAGGACACCGACGACCTCACCGCCACGCCGGACAAGCTGACCACGACCGTGGCGATGGACTTCGGCCGGATCACGCTCGACGACGACCTGGTCCTGTACGTCTTCGGCACGCCGGGCCAGGAGCGCTTCTGGTTCATGTGGGACGACCTGGTGCGCGGGGCGATCGGGGCGATCGTGCTCGCCGACACGCGCCGGCTGACCGACTGCTTCCCCGCCCTCGACTACTTCGAGAGCTGCGGCCTGCCGTACATCGTGGCCGTCAACCACTTCGAGGGCACCGAGCGCTTCGAGGAGGCGGACGTCCGGGACGCGCTGACCGTGCCCGCGCACGTGCCCGTCATGATCATGGACGCGCGCAAGCGGTACAGCGTGGTCGAGACGCTGCTCGCGACGGTCGAGCACGCTCTCGAAGCAACCCCCGAGTAAACCCCAGGAGCCTCCCCGCCATGCGGAAGATACTCATAGTGGGGGCCGGTCAGTCCGGCCTCCAGCTCGCCCTCGGACTGCAGTCCAAGGGCTACGAAGTCACCCTCATGTCCAACCGGACGGCGGACGAGATCCGTTCCGGGCGGGTCATGTCCACGCAGTGCATGTTCGACACCGCGCTCCAGCACGAGCGCGACCTGGGCATCAACTTCTGGGAGTCCCAGGCCCCGCGGATCGAGGGCCTCGGCGTCTCCGTCGCCGCGCCGGACGGCACGCGGGCGATCGACTGGGTCGGGAGGCTCGACGGGTACGCGCAGTCCGTCGACCAGCGCGTGAAGATGGCCGGCTGGCTGGAGACCTTCGCCCAGCGCGGCGGCCAGCTCGTCATCCACGGCGCCGCCGTCGGCGACCTCGACTACTTCGCGCGCGGCTACGACCTGGTGCTCGTCGCGGCCGGCAAGGGCGAACTGGTCTCGATGTTCGGCCGGGACGCCGACCGCTCCCCGTACGGCGAACCGCAGCGCGCGCTCGCGGTCTCCTATGTGCACGGGCTCGGCCCGCGCCCCGAGCACCCTGACTTCGACGCGGTGCGCTGCAACCTGGTGCCGGGCGTCGGCGAGCTGTTCGTGATGCCGACCCTCACCACCTCCGGCCGCGCCGACATCCTCTTCTGGGAGGGCGTCCCGGGCGGCCCGGTCGACGCCTTCAAGGGCGTGAAGGACCCGGCGGACCACCTGGCGCTCACCCTGGAGCTCATGGAGAAGTTCACGCCGTGGGAGTACGCGCGCGCCACGAAGGTCGAACTGACCGACGCGGGCGGCACGCTGGCGGGCCGTTACGCCCCGACCGTACGCAACCCGATCGGCCGGCTGCCCGGCGGCGGCCTGGTCCTGGGCGTCGCCGACGTGGTCGTCGCGAACGACCCGATCACCGGCCAGGGCGCCAACTCGGCCGCCAAGTGCGCCGCCGCCTACCTCGACTCGATCGTCGGGCACGGCGACCGCCCCTTCGACGAGGCGTGGATGCGGGCCACCTTCGACCGCTACTGGGACACCGCGCGGCACGTCACCAAGTGGACCAACGCGATGCTGGGCGTCCCGCCGGAGCACGTGCTCAGCCTGATCGGCGCGGCCGGTCAGCTGCAGCCGGTCGCCGACCGCTTCGCCAACGGCTTCGACGACCCGGCGGACTTCGAGAACTTCTTCTTCGAGCCGGAGAAGACCGCCGCCTATCTGGAGTCGGTGGCGTCCGGGGCCTGATCGCCCGAGAAGCCTTCGTCCGCGCCGTCCGTGGCTCCCGCCGGGAGCTCGGGCGGCGCGAACGTCTTCAGGGGCGAGCCGTCCGGGTCGGGGCGGACGGCGCCGAGGAAGGGGTTGGCGGCGAGCGGGGAGACCTTGACGCGGGCCCCGGGGCGGGGGGCGTGGACGACCAGGCCGTCGCCGAGGTAGAGGGCGATGTGGGTGGCCTCGGGGAAGTAGACGACCAGGTCGCCGGGGCGCAGCTCGCTCAGCGGGACGCGGGGGAGGGTCTGCCACTGTTCCTGGCTGGTGCGGGGGAGTTCCCGGCCGGCCGCCGCCCAGGCCCGCTGGGTGAGGCCCGAGCAGTCGTAGGTGTCGGGGCCCTCCGCGCCCCACTCGTACGGCTTGCCGATCTGGCGCACGGCGAAGCGCAGCGCCTCGGCGCCCTCGGCGGAGGGGGTGCGGTGGCCCGCGAGCGCGCCGGAGCCGAGGAGCTGGCTCTGGGCGCCGGCGGTCTGCGTGGTCTCCAGGGAGGTGAGGCGGGCGAGCTGGTCGGCGCTGAGCGAGGCGAGCAGCCCCTCGACCTGGCGGAGCTTCGTCCGGACCGTCTCCTGCTGCTTCTTCCGGCCGTCGAGGAGCGTCTTGCGCTGCTCCAGGGCCTTGCGGGAGGCCGTGGCCAGGGCGTCGGCCTTCTTCTCGGCGGCCTGGAGGCGGGTGACGACGGTGGCGCGGGCGCGTGCCGCCCGGGCGAGGAGGTGGCTCTCGTCCAGGGCGTGCTGCGGGTCGGGCGCGAGCAGCAGGCCGAGGTACGGGGAGAGTTCGGAGCGGCCCTGGTACTGCTTCCGGGCGAGGCGCCCGGCCTCGTTCCGGCTCTTCTCCAGGGCGCGGCGGGCGGCGGTCAGCTCGGCGCCGGTGCGCCTGGTGTCGGCGGTCTGCCGCTTGAGGGCCTCGTCGGCGGCGTTGTACGCCTCGCTGGCCTGCTCGGTCTCCTGGTAGAGGGTGCGGAGGCGGGTGAGCAGGCCGCCGACGGAGTCGGTGGGGTCGGTCGGTGCGCCGGGGGCGGCCGTCGCCGTCCCGGCCAGCGTCGTCAGGGCGAACACGCTCGTGCAGACCGTGCGCAGCAGGCGTCGTCCCGGCACGTCATCACCTCCACCTGGATGATGACGTGACGAATGGTGTGATTACCGGACGATCGGGGTGGTGTCCCGCCCGCTCACTCGGACGGCGCACCCGACGGCTTCGACCACGGCCACTTCAGCTCCCGGCGCTCCCGCCCCTCCGGCGCGTACTCGTACACCCAGCCGCGCTGCAGCCCGAGCCGCTTGGTGTAGCCGGCCGGCTCGCGGCGGTACGCGTACACCGTCGCCGGGTGCCCGTCGTGGGCCGGGACGGGCACCTCGTACCACTTCGGCGGGTGTCCGGTGGGGCCGGTCAGGATCGGCAGCACCTTGCCGTCGAGGGGGCCGCCACGGAAGGGGGTGTTCTCGCTTCTCACCCCACCAGTGTCCCCTCCGGCGCCGGGGGAGGAGATCAGAGGAGGTGCGCGGCCTCGCTCACCACCGGGAGCACGCCGCGTGCCAGGCGCCCCACCGGCCCCGCCGCCCGCTCCTGGGCGAGCAGCCGCGTCGCCACGCCGGCCGTCTCCGGGTCGCTCGCGGCCGTCGCCGTGAGCAGCGCCACCAGATGGTCGACCAGCCAGTCGCGCAGCTCCGCGGCCGGCGGCCGCTTGCCCTCGTCGACCCAGATCAGCGACGCCGCCTCGACGGCCGCGATCCAGGTCCGCACCATCATCCCGAAGCGCGGACCGGGCCGCTCCACGCCCAGGTGGAACAGGATCTGCTCGGCCGCGGCCCGCCGCACCTCGTCGACGATCGCGCTGGTCCGGGAGGTCTCGGCGACGCTCCCGCCGCGCAGCAGGGCCGCGAAGCCCGCGTCGTGCTCGTCGACGAAGGCCAGATAGCGGTCCAGGACCCGGGCGAGCCGCTCGGTCGGCGGGCCGGCCGGCGGCTCGGCGAAGCAGCGCTCCAGGGCGTCGGCCGAGGAACGCAGCGCCGCCTCGTACAGCTGCTGCTTGCCGCCCGGGAAGTAGCGGTAGACGAGCGGCCGGGAGACCCCCGCCACCTCGGCCACGTCGTCGAGCGACACGTCCTCCGGCGGCCGGTGCGCGAAGAGCGTCTGGGCCGCGTCGAGCAGCTGGATCCGCCGCTCCTCGACGCTGAGCCGGCGGTACGCGGGCGAGGCGGGACTCGTCATGTCCGCAGCGTAACCCCGCACCGCCGGCCGGGAGCGGGCTCTGCGGGAACCCAGGGGATCTCAGGCCAGCAGCCCCGACGACTTCCACAGGCGCCGGCCCGCGCCCCGCAGCACCCCGACGTCGTCCAGGAAGTCGGTGAGCCGCTTCGCGCCCGACTGCATCACCTCGCGGCGGTGGCCGCTCGCCTTCACCTGGGCCACGGCCTCGCGGCGGTCCAGGCCCACGTTCTCGTACACGGCCGGGTTCACGAAGCAGACCGAGAAGACCCGGGCCGCCTCGCCGCAGCTCAGCCGGGTGAACTCCTGCTCCCAGCGCGGCGCGGTGGCCATCTGGCGGCGCAGCTCCTCCCGCGCGTACCGGACGTGGCGGGCCTCCTCGACCACGTGGATGCGGGTGACGCCGCGGACCAGGGGCTGCACCCGCTCGTCCGGGAAGGTCAGCCGCTGCATCCAGTCGAGGATCTCCTCGCCGAGCAGGGTCGCGGCGAAGGAGCCGGGGGTGGTGGAGACGGCCTTCAGGACGCGGCCGAGGTTGTGGTAGACCCGCGGCACCGGGTACGCGGGCGTCCCGCCGCGCCGGATCAGCCGGGCGAACATCATCGAGTGCCGGCACTCGTCGGCGATCTCGGTGAGCGCGTAGCGGACGTGGTTGCCGGTGAGCGGCTTGTCGTAGATGTGCCGGACGAGCAGCTGCATCAGGATGATCTCGAACCAGATGCCGAGCGAGGCGAGCGAGGCGGCCTCGTGCTGCGAGAGCGCGATCCGCTGCTCCTCGGACATCTTCCGCCACAGCGGGGTGCCGTAGAGGGAGACCAGCTCGGGCGGCCAGAACCACTTGCCGTCCTCGAAGGGAGCTTCCCAGTCGAGCTCGGTGTCGGGGTCGAAGGAGTGCCTGGCGGAGGACTCCAGGAGCCGTTCGGCGACCTGCTCGCGGTCGCGCAGCGGGCCCAGGGCGTCCCGCAGGAGGGCGAAGTCGGGCTCGGTGAGGCGGGGCATGCCACTTATAAGACTCCCCGTCAGTAACGTCGTCAATCCCTCACGCACGACTTGTTGACCCTGCGTCTACCAACGTGTGAGCCTGCTGGAAACCGAAGGAAGGAGCCGTCCGTGTCGATGCACGACCTCTACGCGCAGGCCCCCAAGGAGTCGCTCTGGCAGGTGCCGGCCGGCGGCGCCGCCCGCTTCAACTGGGAGTACGACGAGGGACGCGACCGCCTCCTCGCCCTCTACCAGAAGGGCAAGGACAAGCAGTGGGACGGCGCCACGCGCATCGACTGGGACCTGGAGGTCGACCCGTACGACCCGCTGGGCACCCCCGACGAGGCCATGTCCCTCTACGGCACCCGGCACTGGGCCAGGATGACCGAGAAGGACAAGGGCGAGCTGCGCCGGCACTACGCCTCCTGGCAGTTCAGCCAGTTCCTGCACGGCGAGCAGGGCGCGATGATCTGCGCCGCCCGGATCGTGGAGTCCGTGCCCGACCTCGACGCCAAGTTCTACTCGGCCACCCAGACCATGGACGAGGCCCGGCACGCCGAGATCTACGGGCGCTTCCTGCACGAGAAGATCGGCATGCTCTACCCGATCAACGACAACCTGCAGAGCCTGCTCGGCGACACCCTGCGCGACTCCCGCTGGGACATGCCCTACCTCGGCATGCAGGTGCTCATCGAGGGCCTCGCGCTCGCCGCCTTCGGCATGATCCGGGACACCACCGACAAGCCGCTGCCCAAGCAGATCCTGGCGTACGTGATGCAGGACGAGGCCCGGCACGTGGCCTTCGGGCGGATGGCGCTGCGCGACTACTACCGGCAGCTCACCGACGCCGAACTGCGCGAGCGCGAGGAGTTCGTGATCGAGGGCTGCTATCTGATGCGGGACCGGCTGCGCGGGGTCGAGGTCCTGGAGAACTTCGGCATCCCGAAGAAGGAGGCCGAGGCGCTCAGCGAGCAGAGCGAGTTCCTGCACCTCTTCCGCAAGCTCCTGTTCAGCCGGATCGTGCCCTGCGTCAAGGACATCGGGCTGTGGGGCGAGCGGCTCCAGAAGGCGTACCTCGACATGGGCGTCTTCGATCTGGGCGACTCCAACCTCGACCTGCTGATGACCCAGGACGAGGAGATCGCCGAGGCGCTGGACCGGGAGCGGTTCGCGGCGGAGGAGCAGGAGCGGGTCGCGGAGGTCGAGGCGGCGATCGCGGACGGGTCCGAGTAACTCGTACGGGAGGTCCTACGGGAAAGGGGTGAGCCCCCGGCGCCGTGATCGGCGCGCCGGGGGCTCACCCCTTTCGGGCTTCCGGGACTACCCGAACGCCTTCTTCACCATCCAGCCCGACGAGATCACCGTCTTCACGGCGGAGTTGGTGTTCGTCGTGGACGGGTTGTAGATCGCCATGTGGCCGTCCGAGACGAACAGCGCCCAGATGTCCGGGATGCCGTCGCTGTTGAGGTCCGGCACGCCGATCGCGTACTTGACGTTGGCGTCGGTCCAGCCGGTGCCGAAGGACTCGTCGCCGGCGACGGAGTTGGCCGCGAGCGCGATCGAGTTGAGGTCGACGCTGCCCGTACCCGTGCCCGGCTTGCCGCGGCGCAGGTACATGTTGCCGTTGTCCATGTTCCGCCAGAGCAGGTCGGGCGTGCCGTCCTTGTTCATGTCGGCCAGGTTGACGATGTCACGGCGGGCCCAGGCGGTGCCCTCCTCGAGGGTGGCCGTCTGGATGCTGCCGCCGCTGTAGCCGGAGAGGATCCAGAACGCGGTGCCGGCCTTCACGGTGAAGTCGGGCATCTTGTCGCCGGTGATGTCGCCGACGGCCTTGAGCGTGTCCCAGGTGGACGGCGCGGGCGCGTTGGCCGGGAGCCGGACCTTCATGCGCTTGTTGACGTCGAAGGAGCCGTAGCCGTCGCCCGGGTAGAGCCAGAAACCGCCGTCCGGGGTGCGGGCGAACAGGTCCGTGGTGCCGTCGCCGGGGTAGGCGTCCGCGTAGTGCGCGATCAGGGCGGCCTTGCCGGTGGCCGGGTCGTACCAGTGCCCGGCCGGGTCGAGCGCCGGCTTGCCGTCCGCGCCCATGACGTACGAGGAGGACAGCTTCTGGTACAGCTCGCCGTTGGTCTGGCCCGGGTACGTCTTCAGGTTGCCGTTCTCGTCGACGACCAGCAGGTCGGCGATGCCGTCGCCGCCCACGTCGCCGGGGGTGTCGGCGGTGTTCTTCGGCGGCACGTAGAAGGTGTAGTCGGTGCGTGCGCTGGGGTTGCCGAGGTTGTCGTACGCGTACACCTGAAGGGTGTTCGGGCCGGAGTTCGGCGGCCGCAGGTCGGGCACCGTGGCCACGCCGCCGGTGGCGTTGACCGACACGGGGGCCACGCCGCCCCAGGCCCAGGTGAACCTGACCGCCTCGGGGGACTCGAAGGTGGCCGGGCCGGTCGTGCCGAAGGGCTGCGTCGCCCAGACCGTGCCGTCGGCGTTGACCGGCAGCCACACGTCACTGGTGACGACGGGCTGCGAGGGGCCGCTCGGGTCGACCGTGATGCGGCAGGGCTCGGTGCCCGGCGGGTAGTTGGTCGAGGTCGCCGGGGTGGGCGAGTTGGAGTCCTGGGCCATCGCGTCCCAGGAGAACGTGGTGGTGGTCGTGAGGTCCTTGAGCAGCGGGTCGGTGACCGGGATGGTGAGCGACTTGGTGTCGCCGCCCGCGGCGAACGTGACGTAGGTACCGGCCGGGACCGTGCCGCCGGTCTTCCAGAAGCGGAAGCGGACCTTGCTCAGGTTGTTGTCGGGGTCCTTGGCGGTCACCGTCAGCGTGATGTTGGTCTTGCCGACGGTCACGCCCGCGCCGGGGCCGGGCGTGCAGGCGCCGCCGGGCTTCGAGGAGCCGTTGTAGGGCTCGTTGGGGTTGCGGTTGTACGTGGCCTCGACGACCGCGGTCGTCGCCTTGAACTTGCGCCAGGTCTGGACGTCGGACTCGCTGGTGGCCCGCATGCCCAGGGTGAGGCTCGAATAGCCCTTGTCCGTCACGTACTGGGCGGCGGCCTTCACGTTGAACGCCTCGTAGTCGTCCGGGCAGGAGGTCGACCAGCCGTGCGCGAAGGACTTGCGCTGGATCTCGTCCGACCAGCTCGGCTGGGCGTTCCACGTGGTGCTCGACGAGATGGAGCCGGTGCGCCACAGCTGGAACTCACGGGTGGTGCAGGACCAGGAGTGGTTGTTGAGCACCTTGAAGGTCGCGGAGCTGATGTCCGCGCCCTTGATCTTGCTGTCCCAGTCCATCCGCCAGAACGAGCGGGCGGTGCCGCCGGTCTCGCTCTCGTGGCCGACGCGGGCGTCGGAGGTGCCGGAGGAGAAGTTGGTGCCGTTGTAGAAGCTGGTGCTCGGGTACGGCTTGTAGGCCACCGTCCACGCCTGCCAGCCCGGGGCCAGCGAGGGGTCGACGAACAGCGGGTAGGTGACGTCCTTGCGGTCGGCAAGTCCGGTCGCGGCGAAGCCGACCTTCAGGTGGGCGGTGCCGGTGCCCTCGCCGTCCAGGCCCATCGGCAGCTGCGCGGACTGCGCGCCCGGCTCGACGCCGGTGAGGCCGGAGAGCTTCAGGACGTCGGCGGGGGTGCCGGTCGCCGTGCGGTGCTCGGTGCCGCCGGGCAGCTCGGGGTCACGGCCGCTGGAGTCCCAGGCGAACGGCGTGGGGACCGAGCCGATCTCCTTGCCGTCCTTGCCGAGGATCTGGACGCGGTTGGCCTTGTCGTCGCGCCGGAAGACGGCGTCATCGGCGTGCAGCCCGTACGAGACGGTGGCGAGCGCCTTGCTGTGCGCGGCCTCGGGGGTCTTGACGATCAGGGCTTGGGCCAGACCGCCCTCCTCGCGGGCCACGAGCAGCAGGTCGACGCCCGGCAGCACCTCGGAGTAGAGGGCGCGGGGGCCGTCGAGCACCGGCTCGGGCAGCGGTCCCGGCCAGGTGTACGCGACGGTGTGACCGGCGAGCTCCACCTCGGCGAGCAGCGTCTCGCCCGGCGTCTCGGCGCGGGTGAAGGAGCGGTCGGCGCGCGGATGCGGAGCGTTGCCGCTCGCGAAGCGGACCGGAACGGGAGCGTTCACCGGAGCGATGCCAAGTCCCTTGGGGGCCTTGGGCGTTCGCTTCAGGGTGTTGTCGACCGGGGCCCAGTGACCGGCGGCGTTCTTCGCCCGGACCGGGGCCGCGTTGATCCGGACCTTGAACTGCCCGTCGGGCAGCGCCCAGGTGAGCGAGGTGGCGGTGGTGGCGGTGTCGACGAGGACCTGCTTGTGGGTGCGCAGGGCCTCGGTGACGGCGGCGGCCTCGTCGCGCGGGCCGGTCGAGGCGGGCGTGGCGTCGGTGGCGCCGCCGGCGGTGGTGGGGGTCGTGCCGCCGGGGTGCCACCAGGGCAGGAGGGCGGCGGTCAGTGCGGCCAGCACGAGGCCTAGGGTCAGCGACAGCCGCGTGCGCGTGCGCACGAATGGGCTGAGATATCGGGGATATCGGGGCGGCGCGGTCACGGCGGTCTACTCCCGTGGGAACCAAGCGGATTGAGGACAGCACAGACAGCCCCGGTCGGCAGGCCGCGGGGCAGAAGGCGCGCACACGATCACACATGCGAAGATCCACGTCTACGCGTGTCGAAGTTGTGAATCCGTTATGCAAAAGCGGAACCGATACGAAGTTGTATCCAGCGAGTCCGGTTCAGGCCTATTTCTGGGGTTGTAATGATCACGTTCGACCCTTTCGCGGGCAAGGATCTGAAAGGCCGTTAGCGGAGTGATCTGATCCGTTTCGCCGCGTGACAGGGATCACCTTGTGCGGGTTTTCGGCCACTGGGCCGATCTTGAACTCTGTGCCGGACATGACAGAGAGTGCGCACGCACGCGCCTGAGCCAGACGTGTGCCTTTTGGTGTTTCCGCACCGTGGGTGTTTCCGCACCTCGTCCGTTGAATGATCCGCCAGGGTGGGAGTCGACGCGTATGCGTGCTTCAGGTCCGCTGTCATGGCTGGGGCGAGGACGCCCAGCCATGACAGAGTCACAACGAAGGCGCCGGCGGCGAAGCCGCACGGCCATAGTCCTTCTGCTGTCCTCGACACTGACCGTGACGAGCCTGGGCGGTGAGGCGCTCGCCGCGCCCGGCCCCGGCATGAACCGCACGGAAGACGTCGCGAAGGTCGACCTGCCGGACATCCCGCCGAGCACCGAGACCGACGGCGACGCCGGCGCCTCGACGACGCTCGACCTGGCACCGCAGACGCCGATCGACCCGTACGTCCCCGCGGGCGTCGCGCCGTGGAACTCCACCGACCAGGCCGGTCTCCCGGTCACCATCCAGTCGACCGACACCCCCGGCACCACCAAGCCCGTCGGTACGACCCCGGTCGCCATCGGCGTGCCCGCGGGCGGCGACCCCAACGCGCTCGCCGGCAACTGGACCGTCGGTGTCGCCCCGCAGACCACCTCGGTGGACGCCGGCGCCTCCGGCGTGGTCATGAAGGTCACCCCGCCGACAGGTGTCGACCCGAACGCCGAGGTGGCGATCAGCGTCGACACCACCGGCTTCGCCGACCTCTACGGGCCGCAGGCCGCCGACCGCTTCGGTCTGATGCTGCTGCCCGACTGCGTGTACTCCTCGCCCACCGCCGGCGACTGCGCGGACGGCGGCGGCACCACCGCGATGTCCCTCGCCGACGGCGACAAGGACGTCAAGAACGGCAAGCAGCACTTCCAGCGGCTGCGCAGCTCGGTGACGACGGTGGCCGCCAAGGACGCGCCCACCAAGGCCCCCGAGCCGAAGAACGCCAAGGTCCACAAGATCGTCACCGGTACCGTTCCGGTCTCCGCCCTCCTCGACGCCGGCTTCGCCTCGTCGACGGCCGACAAGACGGCGACCAAGGCGTCCTACCAGGACGGCGTCCAGCCCGCGGTGGCCGCGAACGGCGGCGCCGCCCTCGGCATGCTGGACACCGGCAGCTCCGTCTCCGGTGACTTCACCGCCTCACCGCTGCTGTCCTCCGGTTCCTGGTCGGCGGGCTCGTCCTCCGGCGCCTTCACGTACAACTACGACATCCAGGTCCCGGAAACCGCCGGCGGCCTGATGCCGAAGGTGTCCCTCGGCTACTCGTCGCAGACCGTGGACGGCCGGACCTCCTCGTCCAACAACCAGGCCTCCTGGATCGGCGACGGCTGGGACTACAACGCGGGTTCCATCACCCGTACGTACGCCAACTGCCGCCAGGACTCCAAGAAGGCCGGCTCGAACAACTCCACGCACCGCACCGCGGACCTGTGCTGGGGCTCGAACAACGCCACCCTCTCGCTCGGCGGCATGACCACCGAGCTGGTCTGGGACGACACCAAGGGCCCTAACGGCCCCGACGGCAAGCCCGTCGGCCAGTGGTTCACCGCCAACGGCGACGGCTCCAAGGTCGAGCAGGTCAAGGGCGAGGCCACCGGCAACGGCGCCAAGGACGGCGAGTACTGGGTCGTCACCACCAAGGACGGCACGAAGTACTACTTCGGCAAGAACAAGCTGCCCGGCTGGTCCGACCACGGCACCGACCCGGACGACCCGACCACCGACTCGGTGCTCACCGTCCGCGTCTACGGCAACCACAGCGGCGAGGACTGCTACAAGGGTCCGACGACCACCGACTGGACCAACTCCTACTGCACGCAGGGCTGGCGCTGGGGCCTCGACTACGTCGAGGACGTCCACGGCAACGCCATGTCGCTGTGGTGGAAGAAGGACCAGAACTACTACGCGCCGAACTTCAACTTCAAGGACCCGATCGCCTACGACCGGGACGGCTGGCTCGACCACATCTACTACGGCCAGCGCAACAACAACATCTTCACGGCGACCGCCCCGGCCCGCGTCGGCTTCACCGTCGCCGAGCGCTGCTACACCGTCGGCTCGGTCACCTGCACCGACGCCAACTTCGCGTCGAAGGACCCCGGCCAGTACCGGCCCTGGTTCGACACCCCGGCCGACCTGCGCTGCGAGGCCAAGAAGAAGTGCTGGAACGCGGGCCCGTCCTTCTGGACCCGTAAGCGCCTCGACAAGATCACGACCTCGGCCCAGCGGCGCACGGACACCTCCGCCCGCCAGGTCGTCGACGAGTACCAGCTGAAGCAGAGCTTCGCGCAGCTGCGGACCGGCCCCAACACGGCCCTCTGGCTGGAGTCGATCCAGCGCACCGGCTACGCCCGCAACGGCTCCACCGACGCCAGTGTCACCATGAACCCGGTCCGGTTCGAGCCCAACGTCGAGGACATGCCGAACCGCGTCAAGGCGGTCCACCCCTCCCGGCCCGGCTTCTCCCGGCTGCGCATCGCGCACGTCGTCAACGAGTACGGCGGCGAGACCTTCGTCACCTACAAGCAGCCCAAGTCGGACGACCCGACCGGCCAGACCAACGACTGCGTCACCGGCAACCTGCCCGACAAGTCGGACACCGCGGCGCTGAAGGCCAACAACCGGCTCTGCTACCCGGTGTACTGGAACCCCGACCCCGAGGTCGAGGACATCGACTGGTTCCACAAGTACGTCGTCGACTCCATCGAGGAGTCGCCGAACGTCGACGGCGCCATGCCGATGCAGACGCAGTACGTGTACGCCAACCCGGCGTGGAAGCTGGCCGAGGCCGAGTTCACCAAGAAGTCCACGCGCACCTACTCGCAGTTCGCGGGCTTCGAGCAGACCACGGTCCTCACCGGCCAGGCGCCCAGCGCCGAGCACCCGGAGCTGAAGCAGTCCAAGGCGGTCACCCGCTTCTTCCGCGGCCTCGGCAGCACGGTGTCCGTCAAGGACATCACCGGCGCCGAGATCGCCAAGGACGAGGAGCCGTTCGCCGGCCGGATCGCCGAGGAGCTCACGTACACCGACTCCTCCAAGGCCGACAGCGACTGGCTCTCCCGCTCCATCACCGTCCCCGAGGCCACCGAGCTCGCCAAGCGCAACCGCGACGACGGCCTGAGCCCGCTGCGGGCCTGGCGGGTCACGGAGCCGACGGAGATCGCGTACAGCAAGTCGTCGGGCACGAACACCGACGACCCGCGCACCGAGCGCCAGGTCAAGACGACCACCACGTACGACCCGACCTACGGTTACCCGACCCAGGTCGAGTCGCTCGGCGACACCGGCAAGAACGGTGACGAGTCCTGCACCAAGTCGACCTACCTGAACCGGACCGACAAGAACCTCATCGGTCTGTCCAAGGAGGTCCTGATCTCGCCGACGCTGTGCGCGAACGCCAACTGGGCCAATCTGTCGACGCTCACCGGCGCCAGCCGCACCGCGTACGACGGCACGGCCTACGGCACCGCGCTCGGCGCCTCCACCCGGGGCCTGGCCACCGAGTCCTGGACGCTCAACGGCAAGGGCGACTCCTTCGTGTCCAACGGCACCGTCGGTTTCGACGACGTGGGCCGTGTGACCTCGCAGCAGACCCCCGGCCAGGCCAAGCCCGCCACCATCGCCTACGACCCGCCCAGCGGCCAGGTCTTCAAGGTCACCACGACCAACCAGCTGGGTCACAGCCAGATCCAGGAACTGGAGCCCGGCCGCAGCACCGCGCTGAAGACCACCGACGCCAACGGCAACGTCAGCGAGGCGACCTTCGACCCGCTGGGCCGGCTCGCCGAGGCATGGGCCCCCGGCCGCACGCCGTCGCCGAACTCGGTGCCGGACTTCCGCGCGGTCTACACGGTCCCGGCCGAGGAGACCGACCCGACCGACCCCAACATCAAGATCCGCAAGCCTCCGTACGTCACCACCTACGCCCGTGGCTATGAGGACCGGATCGAGCAGTCGGTCACCCTCTACGACGGCCTCGGCCGTGAGCGGCAGACGCAGGAGGAGGCCGACAACGACGCCGGCTGGCTGATCACCGACACCCTCTACGACGGGACCGGCGAGGTCTACCAGACCAACAACGCCTACCTCACCCAGGAGGCCACGCCGGGTCTGCTCTTCACCCCGGTCTCCGACCTCCAGATCCCCAACATCACGCGCTACTCCTACGACGGCCTCGGCCGCGTCACGCAGGAGACGCCGTGGATGAAGTGGGTCGACCCCGCCGACGGCAAGGACTACTCCAAGGCGTACGAGGACCGGGCCACCCGCTACCTGTACGGCGAGGACTGGTCCGAGGTCGTCAACCCGCAGGGGGCCTCCTCCTACCGGGTCTACACCGACGCCCTCGGCCGCACCGTCCGCGCGGACACGATCAACCCGGCCGCGCCCAAGGGCTACACGTCCACGAGCTACGAGTACGACGCCAACGGCAACGTCACCAAGGCGACGCAGTCCGAGGACCAGGCGCACCCGTGGACGTACACCTACGACCACCGGGGCCGCAAGGAGACCGTCACCGACCCGGACGCCGGAACGACGTCGTACACCTACGACGACCTCGACCGTGTGCTCACCACGAAGAACGCCCGCGGCGTGATCGTGTGGAACGGCTACGACGACCTGTCGCGGCCGGTCAAGCAGCGCCTGAACGACTCGGCCGGCAAGGTCATGGCCGAGTACACCTACGACACCGCCCCCGGCGGCGTCGGCATGCCCGCCACGGCCACCCGCTACACGGACGACCTGGCGTACACGCAGACGGTCAACGGCTACACGAAGGACTACCAGCCGACCTCGACCACGCTGACGCTGCCCGACTCCATCGCCACCACCTGGGGCCTGGACAAGAGCTACACCGTCGCCTCCACCTACGCCGACACCGGACAGCTGGAGGACACCACCCTGCCCAAGATCGGCGGGTTCGACTCCGAGAAGGTCGTCGTCCGCTACAACAAGGACGGCAAGCCGCTTTCCATCTCCGGCAAGGACTGGTACGGCTCCGAGACGGTCTACGACCCGTACGGCCAGGTGCTGCGCTCCACCCTGGGCGCCCAGCCCTACCGCGTGTGGACGCAGAACGACTACGACGAGTCCAGCGGTGAGCTGAAGGACCAGCAGGTCTACCGCGAGAAGGGCGCCACCGACCCCGCGACCGACAAGTCCGTCGTCGGCGGCAACCTCGTCTCCAACCGGGCGTACACCTACGACCCGGCCGGCAACGTCACCTCGATCCAGGAGAACTCGACCGGGATCGCGGAGAACCAGTGCTTCAGCTACGACCCGCTGGGCGAGCTGAAGACGGCGTGGACCGACAAGAACCAGGCCAAGTGCTCGGCCGCCCCGAAGAACGCCGACGGCACGCTCAACGTGGCTTCCGGCACGGACCAGTCCGGCTACTGGCAGGAGTACGAGTACGACCTCCTGGGCAACCGCACCAAGCTGACCCAGAGGAACCTCGCCGGCGACACCACCAAGGACGCCGTCACCGACTACAAGTACGGCAAGGCGGACGGCTCCCAGCCGCACACGCTGACCAAGGTCACCAAGAAGTACAAGACCCCCGCGGGCGCCGACGTCACCGCCGAGGCGCAGCGGGTGTACGAGCTCACCGGCGAGACCAAGACGGTCACGTCGATCGAGAACGGTGACAAGCAGGACCTGGCCTGGACCTACGACGGCAAGGTCGACCGGATCACCGGTGCCGGCACCGGCGGCAAGACCCCGTACGTGGGTCCGGCCCAGAAGTGCCTCGACCTGAAGTCCGGCCTCGCCGCCGCGTCGCAGCCGATCCAGCTGTACGGATGCAACGCGTCGTCGCCGCAGAACTTCAAGTTCACGCCCACCCCGGGCACGCCGACGGCGCCGCAGACGAACCCCAACCTCGGCACGCTCTCCGTCTCCGGCGACTGGTGCCTCCAGCCCACGTCGGTCGCGGTCGGGTCCGCGGTGCAGATCCAGAAGTGCGACGGTTCCTCCGCGCAGCAGCTGCTCCGCAATGCCGCCGGTCAGCTGACCCACAAGGACTCCAACCTGTGCCTCGCGGCGCAGGGCGGGGCCACCGCGAACGGCACCGCGATCGTGCTCGCGACCTGCGACGCGGCTTCCGCCGCGCAGCTGTGGCAGCCGCAGAACGACACCCGTCACATCTACGGCCCCGACGGCAGCCGCCTGCTCACCATCAAGGGCAAGCAGGCCACGCTGACCGTCGGTGACTCGGAGGTGACAGTCCAGCAGGGCGGTGTCCTGGTCAACACCCAGCGCACCTACGCCACGCCCGGTGGCGCGGTCATGCGCTACGCCTACGGCACGGGCTCCGCGACCCTGGTCGCCCAGACCGCGGACCAACAGGGCTCCGCGTACGCCGAGGTCGCCCTCTACGGCGGCATGTCCGTGCGGATCCGCAAGCAGGACCCGTTCGGCAACGAGCGCGGCACCCTCGCGGGCAACCTGCAGAACCACAAGGGATTCCTCGGCAAGACGCGGGACGACGCCTCCGGCTACCAGCCGCTGGGCGCCCGGCTCTACGACCCGGTCGTGGGACGCTTCCTGTCCGCGGACCCGGTGCTCGACCTGAACGACCCGATGCAGTCCAACGGGTACGCCTACGCGAACAACAACCCGGTGACCTTCTCGGATCCGAGCGGGCTCTCGATCGCCCTCACCGCATCCGAGCGGGCCGCGGCCCTCGCGGGCGCGGGCCTGTCGGCCGCCGAGGTCGCACAGGCACAGTCGATGCAGGGCAAGTCCCTCACCTCGGTGATCCTCGCCGTGGCCTGGGAGACGCTGAAGGACTTCATCGGCATCAACGACGCCATCGCCTGCTTCGGCGGTGACATGTGGTCCTGCGCCAGCGTCATCATGGACGCCATTCCGTGGGGCAAGCTCGGCAAGATCCCGGCCGTCATGAAGGCGGTCGACCGCACGATCGAGGCCATCAAGGCCTTCAAGGTGGCCAAGCGGGCGGCGGAGATCGTCCTCAAGGCGGCCAAGGCGGCCGAGACAGCGGCGCTACGGGCCAAGAAGCTGGCCATCGAGAAGGCCAAACGGGAGGCCATCCAGAGAGCGAAGAAGAAGGCCGCCGAGGCGGCCAAGAGAGCGGCCGACCGAGCGGCCGAACGCGCCAAGAAGACCGGTAACCCGGTCCACAAGGCGGCCCAGGCCAAGGCCGCGCCCAAGTCCTCCGCCCACGCCGGCCCCGGTGGTGCCGGTCGCGGTGGCGGCCACGGCGGCGGTGGTGGGAAGAGCGAGCCCAAGGCCGGCGGCTCCTCCCGCAGCAATGGCGGAGCGAGCGGTGGCCACGGCTCCGGCAAGGCCGAGGGAGGAAGCAGCGGCGGTTCCTGCCCGATCAACAACAGCTTCACCCCCGGCACCAAGGTGCTGATGGCGGACGGCTCCACCAAGCCGATCGAGCGGGTCAAGCCCGGCGACAAGGTCAGGGCCACCGACCCGGCGACCGGCATCACGTCGGTCCGCATGGTCACCGCCGCCATCAAGGGCACCGGCTCGAAGCACCTGGTCGATGTGACCGTGGCGGCCGGGAAGGCCGGCTCCGGGAGCACCGTGACGGCCACCGACGGTCACCCGTTCTGGCTGACCGGGCCGAAGCGCTGGGTCGATGCCAAGGACCTCCGCCCGGGCATGTGGCTCCGCACGGCCGCCGGTACCCGGGTCCAGATCAGCGCGGTCCGGCACCGCACTGTTCCGGCGACGGTCCACAACCTGACCGTGACCACGGACCACACGTACTATGTGTTCGCGGGCACAGCTCCGGTTCTCGTGCACAACTGCGGCAACGCGGCGACGCACGACGTCTCGAATGCCGTCGACAACCTCGATGACGATGTCTACTTCCACTACACGAGTGAAGGCGGACACACGGGCATTCTGGCGGACGACGGCAGCCTCAGGATCGGGGCCAACTCGGCCGGCAAGGTCCACGTGACGCAGGAGATCGGCAGCCCGGCAGAGATCGAGCAGAACATCTTCATCGGAAACCCGATGTACGCGGGGAAGGCGGACTACGTGTTCGTGTTCCGCATGCCGCAGGGTGTCGAACTCGGACGCGGTTCCCAGCCGAACGAGCTGATCACGAGGGGATCACTGAAGATCCCGGCCGCGAACGTCCTCTATCACGGAGTGAATCCCTTCTGATGACAGAACAGGTCGAGTTCGAGAGCCGTGCGCAGCTGGAGGTTCTCCTGCGCGCCGGCATGGAGCTGAAGTTCGAGTTGTCCGAGGACACGGACGTGCTCAACGGCAGCCCTGTCTACGCGGCGGCGCTGAACCGCCTTCGCGAGAGCCTGATCTCCGCGTGGCGATCGAGCTCGACCCCTGGGAAGGCCGAGCAGCAGGCCGACTGGTACCGGCTCGCGCGGCATGAGCACCGGTGGCCTCTCATCGCGAGGCGTGCCGTCATGCATCCGCGCTGGCGGGAGCTGCACGGAGCCGACCTGGTCGGCTGGATCGAGACGCTCGCGGCGCCGCTCGCGGTGGACGAGGAAGCGCTGGCCGCGGTCAAGGCGGCGGGCGACGAACTCATCGGCCGTGACTGAGACAACGGCTCGCGAGTGACAGGCGAAGGCCTCACCGGACATGTCCGGTGAGGCCTTCGCCGTTGTGCTACCAGGCCGGCCGACCGGTCACCCCCGCGCCGCCGCCTCAAGTCGCAGCCCCTCCTCCATCACCGCCCGCGCGATCGGCGCCGCGCTGCCGCCCCCGCTGATGTCCGTGCGGTTCGCCTCCGCGTCCTCGACCACGACCGCGACCGCCACCGCCGGCTGCGCCGAGTCCGCCGCCTGGGCCCAGGCGATGAACCAGGCGTACGGGGTGCCCGCGTTGCCCAGGCCGTGCTGGGCCGTGCCCGTCTTGCCGCCGACCAGGGCGCCGGGGATGGCCGCGTTGGTGCCGGTGCCGTCCTCGACCGCGCGGACCATCAGCTCGCGCAGCCTGGTCGCGGTGGCCGGCGACATCGCCTGGCGGTAGCTGCGGCGGCCGGTGGCCGTGACCGTCGTGCCGCCGGAGGTCGTGGTGCGTTCGACCAGGTGCGGCTGGGCGATCTCGCCGTTGTTGGCGACGGCCGAGGCGACCAGCGCCATCTGCAGCGGCGTGGCCGCCGTGTCGAACTGGCCGATGGACGACAGCGCCAGCTGGTCGTCGCTCATGTCCGTGTCGAAGTTGGACTTCGCCACCCAGGACGGGATGCGCAGCCCGGTGTCGTCGAAGCCGAAGCCGCGCACCGCCTCCACCATCCCGGCGAGCCCCACCTTCACCCCGAGCCCGGCCATCACCGTGTTGCAGGACCACTGGATCGCGTACGCGAGCGACGCGTTCTCGCAGCCGGTGGCCTCGTTGGGCAGCACCTGGCGGGTGCCCGGCAGCACGAAGGGGTCGGGTGTCACGGTCGGCGCGTCGACGTCCGTGACCACGCCCGCGTCCAGGGCCGCCGCCGCGGTCACGATCTTGAAGGTGGAGCCGGGCGGATAGGTCTGCCGGATCGCCCGGGCCAGCATCGGCTGGTTCGGCGAGGTGTTGAGCCGCTGCCACGCGGCGGTGACCGCGCGGCCCGTACCGGACAGCACGCCCGGGTCGTACGAGGGCGAGGAGACCAGGGCCAGGATCCGGCCGGTCGACGGCTCGACCGCCACCACCGCGCCCCGCTTGCCGTCCAGGCCGCGGAAGGCGGCCTGCTGCATCCCGGCCCGGATCGTGGTGACGACGTCCCCGCCGGGCTGCCGGTCCCGGCTCAGGTCGTTCCACAGCGGGAACGGCGCGAGCAGCGGATCGGTGCCCGAGAGCAGGTCGTCCTCGGCGCTCTCCAGGAGCGTGGTGCCGTACGTCTGGGAGGCGTAGCCGGTCACCGGCGCGTACAACGGTCCCTGGGTGTAGGTGCGTTCGTAGCGCAGCTGCTGGCCGCTGTCCCGGGAGCCGGTGACCGGGCGGCCGTCCACGACGATCTCGCCGCGCGGCTGGCCCCAGCGGGTGATGGCGATCCGCCGGTTCGCCGGGTTGTCGTCGTACGAGTCGGCCTCGACGACCATCACCCGGGCCGCGTTCACGAGCAGCGCCACGAGCAGCGCGAGACAGAGCGCGGCGGCCCGCCGGATGTACCGGATCACCTGGTCTCCTTCACTGCGCGTCCTCCGTGACCGGGGCGATGACCCCGGAGTCGGCCATGTCGGGGCGCGGGGCCCGCGCCGAGTCGGAGACCCGGACGAGCAGCGCGATGATGACCCAGTTGGTGACGACCGAGGAGCCGCCCTGGGCGAGGAACGGCATCGCCATGCCGGTGAGCGGGATCAGGCCCATCACCCCGCCGGCGATGACGAAGACCTGGAGCGCGAGGATCGAGGCGAGGCCGATCGCCAGCAGCCGCCCGAAGGGGTCGCGCAGCGCCAGCCCGGCCCGGTAGCCGCGGGCGACGAGCAGCGCGTACAGCAGGAACACGGCGGTCAGGCCCACCAGGCCCAGCTCCTCGCCGACGGTGGCGAGGATGAAGTCGGACTTGGCGGCGAAGCCGATGAGCACCGAGTGGCCGAGGCCCAGGCCGGCGCCGAGCATCCCGCCGGCGGCGAAGGCGAAGAGCGACTGCGCGAGCTGCCCGGGCCCCTGGCCCGCCCGGATCGAGGCGAACGGGTCCAGCCAGTCCTGCACCCGGCTGTGCACATGCGGTTCGAGCGAGCCCACCAGGAACGCCCCGGCGGCGGCGAGCAGCAGCCCGACCGCGATCCAGCCGGTGCGCCCGGTCGCCACGTACAGCATGATCACGAAGAGGCCGAAGAACAGCAGCGAGGTGCCCAGGTCCCGTTCCAGGACGAGCACGCAGACGCTCAGGCCCCAGATCGCCACGATCGGGCCGAGCACCCGGCCAGTGGGGAACTGGAGCTTCCACACCGTGCGGCCGGTGTACGCGAGCGCGTGCCGGTTGGCGGCGAGATAGGCGGCGAAGAAGACCGCGAGCAGGATCTTCGCGAACTCGCCCGGCTGGAAGGAGAGTCCGCCGATCCGGATCCAGATCTTGGCCCCGTTCACCGCCGGGAAGAAGATCGGCAGGATCATCAGGGCGAGCGCGCTGGCGACGGAGAGGTAGGCGTACCGCTGGAGCAGCCGGTGGTCCCGGATCAGCACGACCACCGTGATGAACAGGCCCACGCCGAGCGTCGACCACACCAGCTGGGTCGGTGCGGCGATGTCGCCGGGCGTCTCCAGGTCCAGCCGGTAGATGAGGGCCAGGCCGAGTCCGTTGAGCAGTACGGCGATCGGCAGCAGGAGCGGATCGGCGTACGGGGCGCGCCAGCGCACCGCGAGATGCGCGACGAGCGCGAGGGCGCCGAGCCCGGCGCCGTACCGGGCGGCGTCCGGCGGCACGGCGCCACTGCGGGCCAGGCCGACCTCCGCGTAGCCGAGCACGGAGATCAGCACCGCGCCGACCAGCAGGGAGAGCTCCACGCCGCGCCGCTTGGGGATCCGCACCCCGGGCGGGGGTGCGTCCCCGGCGGCTCTGGCGTCCCTGGAGTCGGTCGGCGGCGGTGCGGTCATGGTCCGCAACGTAGCAAGCAGTAAGCCTTATGTCCCTTTTGTGTGACGGTGAGCCGTCAGTCGTCGGTGTCGGGGTCGGCGTCCGTGTCGGCGAGCGGAAGCGTCAGGCGCGCCACCGCCCCGCCGCCCTGCGTCCGGCGCGCGTTGCCGAAGACCAGCCGGGCGCCGATCACCTCCGCCTGGCCCACCGCGATGGTCAGCCCGAGACCGTGGCCCTTGCCGCCGCTCTCGGTGCGGAAGCGCTGCGGGCCCGACTCCAGGAGATACGCCGGATAACCGGCCCCGTGGTCCCGGACCGTGACCACCGGCCCGTCCACGGTCAGCACCACCGGCGGCGCCCCGTGCTTGTGCGCGTTGGCCACCAGATTGCCCAGCACCCGCTCAAGGCGCCGCCGGTCCGTCTCCACCCGCGCGTCCCGCACCACCCGCACCTCGGTGTCGGTGCCCGAACCGCGCACCACCCGCTCGGCCAGCGGCCCGAGGTCGTGCACGGCCAGGTCGACCCGCTCGGTGCCGGCATCGAGCCGCGAGATCTCCAGGAGGTCCTCGGTGAGCGAGCGCATCGCCCGCACCCGGTCCCGCACCAGCTCCGAAGGCCGCCCCTCGGGCAGCAGTTCGGCCGCGGCGGACAGCCCGGTCAGCGGAGTGCGCAGCTCGTGCGCCACGTCTGCGGTGAACCGCTGCTCGGTCTGCAGCTTGCGCTGGAGCGAGGACGCCATGGTGTCGAGCGCCCCGGACACCGTCGCCACCTCGTCCTGCGGGCGCGAAGGGTCCTTCGTGCGGGGGTCGTTGACGCGCGCGTCCAGATCGCCCGCGCTGATCCGCCGGGCCACCTGCGCGGTCGCGTGCAGCCGGCGGGTGATCCGGGTGACCGCGAACGCGCCGACCAGCAGCGTCGCCCCGATGGCGAGCACCGAGGAGCCCAGGATCGAACGGTCGAGCCCGTCGATGGTGGCGGCGCTCTGCGTGTAGTCGACGCGCACGGCGAGGGCGCGGCCGTCCGCCGGGCCCGCCGCCCACATCGTCGGCCGGCCCTCGAACTCGGCCACCATCGTGCCCCGGTCGCCCCGCACCGCCAGGTCCCGCAGCCGGTCGGGCATCCCCGGCGGGTTCACCCCGGCGAACCGCGGCAGCGGCTCGCCCGCCTCGTACAGCCGGCTCACCTCGCCGAGCCGGGCCAGCGCCTTGTCCCGGGAGTCCCGCACCGTCTGGCCGGCCACCGACACATGGACCAGGACGCCGAGCAGCGCGGCCAGCGCGCAGCACATCACCGTGATGAAGACGGCGGCCTTCCAGGTGAGCGTCGCGGTCCAGGCGGGCAGCCGGGGCGCTCTCACTGACTCACCTCGGGCGCGGGCGGCACGGGCGCCGGGGTACGGGACGGGCTCGGGCTGACGAAGTCCGGCGCCGGCACCAGCGAGACGCCCGGGCCCGGCGGCTTGATCCGGACGATCTCGTCCCGGGCCGGCAGCATGGCCCGCTGCTGCTCGTCCCAGGACCAGGCGGTCCGGTACTCGTAGCCCGGGATCCCGGCCGAACTCGCCCGCACGATCAGGTCCCGGCCCGCCACGTCGACGCTGATCACCTGGTCGACGGTGGACATGATCCGGGTCAGGCCGTCGTTCTCGGCGAGATAGACGCGGACGCCGAGCTGCTGGTCCGGCATCCGGATGCCGACGATCAGCTCGTCGCGGCCGTTGCCGGTGAGGTCGCGGTAGTACGGCGTCAGGACCGGGCAGTGCGCCCGGTCCGTGGTGCAGGCGAGCACCGCCCTGACGGTCTCCTCGTACAGCCCGTCCTGCCCCGAGCGGTCGCTCTGGTGCGCGCGCACCTCGGCCTGCACGACCGCGACCGGGTCGATCCGGCGGACGTCGTTGTCGGGGACCCGGACGCCGGGCACGCGCTCGGTGTCGGTCTCGCCGTAGTCGAACGGCGGATTCGTCGCCGGCGACAGACCCGGCCACAGCCGCACCGGCCCGATGGCGGCGGGGGAGGGGCCGGCGCTCCTGAGCCCGCCCTGGCGCCCGCAGCCGGTGAGCCCGGCGGAGGCGGCGGCGAGCACGCCGAGGAGGACGGCGGGCAGAAGCAGGGTGCGGCGCTGTCTCACTCCCTGCTCCCTCCGGCTCGGGCGTCGGTCTTCCCCTAGACCTTATTCGTAGGGAAGTCCTTTTTGCCCATTAGCGGAGCGGTCGCTCCATCTGGGACAGAGCCGCGCGGCACAGCGTGATCAGCTTCTCGTCCTCGTGGACGTCGTGGGAGCCCGAGCCGTCGTCGCGGGCGTTGTGGCGACGTCTTCGGGACAGCTCCGCGCGGATCGCGGGCTCGGCGTCCGCGGCGAGCGGGCCCATCTCGGCCAGGCACTCGGCCACCGCCACGCGCGCGTGCCGGTTCTCCTCCCAGGCGGCGAGGAGGACCGGGAGCACGGTCCGCGCCTCGCCGGAGACGCGCCAGAGCGCGGCCGCCGAGCGGACCCGCACCCACAGGTCGCGCGCGCCCAGGCCGGCCCGGAGCGCGGGAGCCGCCTCCGCCGCCGCGGGGCCGATGGCGCCGAGGGCCTGCGCGGCCGCGCACCACTCGGCGCAGGTCGTGCCGGGACGCAGCCAGCGCTCCAGCGCGGCGAGGGCCTCGCCGAGGGAGCCGTCCAGCGACCAGACGGCCTGCGCGGCGACCGCCGAGACCGCCGCGGACCCGTCGCCGAGCAGCGCCCGCACGTCCGGCAGTGCCTCCCGCGCGACCGGCCCGAACGCGGCGAGCGTCCGCAGGCACGCCTCACGCACCCGGTCCCGCCGGTTCGGCGGCGCCTCGCGCAGCACCCGCAGCACCTCCGGCAGCGCCTGCGCGCCGCGCACCGACCCGAGCGCGAAGAGCAGCGGCGCCGCCCGGTCGTACAGCAGCTCGTCGAGCTCGACCTCGGCGAGCCGGCGCCGGAGCACCGGAGCCAGCGGCTGCGCGGCCGGGCCCAGCGCGTCCACCGCGTACAGCAACTCGCGCCGCACCTCGCGCTCCTCCTCCAGGGCGCGCCCGAGCAGCGGGATCGCGCGCGCATCACCCGAACGGGCGAGGGCGAGCAGCGCACCGCCGCGCCCCGCGCGGGCGCCCGGGCCGGGCAGGCCGAGCGGGCCCACGGGCCCCGCCGTGAGCCGGGCCGCGAGCGCGTCGGCGGCGGGCGCGGCGAGCTCGAAGAGCCGCTCCAGGAACGAGGTCGCGGCCTCGCGCAGCCGCGGCTCCGGGTCGCCGAGCTGCTCCCCGACGAGCCGGACGACCTCCTCGTACCGCCCGCGCCAGGCTCGTATCAGGCCGCCGCACAGCCAGACGGCATCGGACCGCTGCCCCCAGTCGGGGCTGCGCAGCTGCGCCAGGATCAGCTCGATGCGGTCGTCGACGCGGTCGTCGAGGGCGGTGTGCAGGGTGCGGAGCAGCTCCTCGGTCCAGGGGGTGGGGCGGCCCGCGGAGTGCTCTTCGAGCAGCTCGCGGACCTGGCCGATCAGCGTCGGGGCGGCGGTCCTCGGGGTCTCCACGGGGCGGTCCGGCGGAGCCGTGCGCACCTCGTCGAGCAGGGCGGTGACCCGCTCCACCACGTCGGCGGGGATCTCGGCGGGCGCGCAGCGGGCGAGCTGGGCGAGCGCGGCCAGCCGCAGGCCGGGCGCCTGGGCCACGTACGACAGCCAGCTCAGCCATTCGACGGTCTCGGCGCGCAGCGCCTCGTGCCGCAGCGCGATCCGTCCCACGGCCGCGACCAGGGCGAGCCGCACCTCGGTGTCCCGCTCGACGGTCAGCCGCTCGCGCAGCAGGTCGAGCACGTGCGCCGGGTCGGGGTGCAGGGACGCGAGCGCGCAGGGCGCCGCGAGCCGCACCTCGGGGTCGGGGTCGTCGACGAGGCCGAGGAACACGTCGGCGCCGGCCGCGATCGCCGCCGCGGCCATCGCGTAGTTCGCGGCCGGGATGAACTCCGCGTCGTCCGGGTCGAGTTCGTCGAGGTCGTCGAGCTCGTCGTCGTCGGACAGCTCGATGCCGCCGATGCTGGTGAGCAACTCGACGATGCCGCCCCGGTCCTGGACCGCGGGGTCGGCGACGAGTTCGAGGAGGAAGGGGATGCAGGCGAGCGTCGAGTCGTACACGTCGCCCTGGTGGTGCACCGCCCCGTACATGCCGTCGAGGGCCTGCTCGCGCTCGGCGGGGTCGTCGGAGGCGAGGCCGCGCAGGAGCTCCGGCACGTCGTCCGCGGGGCCGTACGCATGGCCCAGCGAGGCCCAGTCGACCTCCTCGATCCCCGTCAGCATGCCAAGGCCGCCTTCCCCGTGAGCGCTGTACCAGGACGCAAGTGTGCACCAACGCACCGACAACAAGGCCCCGCCTGCGGGAGCCTGCCCGGTAAGCCCCGCCCGGGCGTTCGCTTTGCGCCACGTCCGGGCGGGTGCGGGACCCCGGCCGGCCCCCGGCCCGGCGCTCCACCGCGCCCCTTACACCCCCTCCGGCGGATCCGCACCGCGCTCCGCGCCCGTCCTACCGGCGCACTTGTGTGCCGGGGCGCATCCCGGGGCGCGCGTGGCGGGCGCACAGGGAGTTTGTCCTGAACCGGGCGGAGCGGAGGGGGAGTCGGGATTCAGCCGTGTGGACGCTTGTCGGCCTGGGGCGGGGTCGCCGGCGTGTCGTCGCCTTCGCCGGGGGCCGGCACCGGCCCGGCGCGGGGCCCGGCGCGGGGCCCGGCGCGGGGCCCGGTGTGGAGGTCATTGTCGGGGGCTGGATCGCTCGCCGGATCGCTCGCCGGATCGTCCGCCGGCTCGTCCCGCACGCGTACGAAGCGTGCGACGTCCTGGCGGGTCCGGATCAGCAGCAGTTCCACGGGCAGCGGATCGGCCAGCGGGCGCACGGGCCCGTGCTCCGGGTCCGTCACCGGCGCGCCGAGCCGCCCCGCCGCCCACTCGGCGACCTCGCGGGCCTGCGGGCCGGTCAGCCGGGGCGTGGTGCGCAGGGTCCGGCCGTCGGGGAGGCGGACCAGGGCCGCCTGCGGGCGGTCCGGCGGGCCGAACACCCCGACGAGCAGGGCGTCTTGGGTGTCCGCGTGCCGGACCTTCCGCCACTGCCAGGTGTGACCGGACCGGTAGGCCGAGTTCCACGCCTTCGCCACCACTCCCTCCACGCCCGCCTCCCGCAGCGCGCCGAACCACTCGCGTGCCGTCGCCTCGTCGTCGGTGGCGAGCACCCGCTGGAGCGGCGGTCCGGTGCCGGCGAGAGCCGCGCCGAGCAGTTCCCAGCGCTCGCGCAGCGGCCGGCCGCGCAGGTCGTGGCCGGGCAGCGCGAGCAGGTCGAAGGCGATGTACGAGACGGGGATGCCGGCCCGCTCGCGCTCCCGGTGCGAGCGCAGCAGGTCGGTGAAGCTGATCCGGCCCTCGCGGTACGCGCAGAGCTCGCCGTCCAGGACGATGCCGGGCGGCAGGCGCTCGCCCAGGTAGGCGGCGACGGTCGGGAACTCGGGGGCGAGGTCGCGCCGGTTGCGGGACTGGAGGAAGACCTGGCCGCCGCCGAGCGCGAAGGCGAGCGCGCGGAAGCCGTCGAGCTTGAGGGAGTACTGGAAGCCGCCGGGGATGGAGCCCTGCGGCGGGATCGCGTCGGCGGACCGGGGCCGCATCACCTCGACGGGCGGCCGCAGCACCACGTCGCCCCCGTCCCCGGTCACGGCGGGGTTCCGGTCCCGGGTCACGGCAGGGCTCCGGCGACGGCCGGGTCGAAGAGCGGGGCGAGCAGGTCGCCGCCGTACGCGTCCAGGCGGGGCGCGATGTCGTCCATGAGCAGGACGAGCCGGTCCGGGTCCCCGGCCCCGGCGGTCTCCTCGACCTCCTCCCAGGTGACGGGCGCGGAGACGGCCGGCAGACGGCGGGCCCGCAGGGTGTAGGGGGTCGCGGTGGTCTTCGCCGCGGCGTTCTGGCTGTGGTCGACGAAGACCTTGCCGGGGCGCAGCGCCTTGGCCATCTTGTGCACGACGAGCCGGGGCAGCTCGGCCTCCGCCTCGACGGCGAGCTTCCGCGCGTACGCCGAGACCTGCGCGGACGGGGCCGGCTCCAGGGGCGCGAGGAGGTGCAGGCCCTTGGCGCCGGAGGTCTTCGCGTACGCCGTGAGGCCGTCGGCCGCGAGCCGTTCCCGCAGGTGGAGGGCGACCCGGCAGCACTCGACGACGGTCGCGGGCGGGCCCGGGTCGAGGTCGAGGACCAGCCGGTCGGCGACGCCGAGCGAGCCGTCCCGCCACTGCGGGGTGTGGAACTCCACCACCAGGTTCGCCGCCCACATCAGCGACGGCAGGTCCTGGACCAGCACCTGCCGGGCGCCCGGGGCGTCGGAGCGGGGCACGGGGGCGGTGCTCACCCAGTCGGGCGTGCCGGGCGGCGGGTTCTTGGTGAAGAAGAGCTGGCCGTCCGGGCCGTCCGGGTAGCGCAGGAAGGAGACCGGCCGGTCCCGCAGATGCGGCAGGATCGCGGCCCCGACCGTGGCGTAGTAGTGCAGCAGCTCGCCCTTGGTGGTGCCGGTGGCCGGGTGCAGGACCTTGTCCAGGTTGCTCAGGGCGATCCGCCGTCCCGCCACCTCTGTGATGGGCGTCATACGATGAGAATCCCACGGTTACCAGGACGAAGGGGATGAAGCGTGCGATCCATCTGGAACGGGGCCATATCCTTCGGCCTGGTCAGCATCCCGATCAAGCTGGTCAACGCCACCGAGAGCCGGTCGGTCTCCTTCCGGCAGATCCACACCGAGGACGGCGGCCGGATCCGCTACAAGAAGGTGTGCGAGCTGGACGGCGAGGAGGTCACCCAGGCCGAGATCGGCAAGGCGTACGAGGACGCCGACGGGTCCATGATCCCGATCACCGACGAGGACCTGGCCGCGCTGCCGCTGCCGACGGCGAAGACGATCGAGATCGTGGCCTTCGTGCCGGCCGGCGACATCGACCCGCTCCAGATGGACGCCGCGTACTACCTCTCGGCCAACGGTGTGCCCGCCGCCAAGCCGTACACCCTCCTCCGCGAGGCGCTGAAGCGCAGCGACAAGGTGGCCGTCGCGAAGTACGCGCTGCGCGGGCGGGAGCGGCTCGGCATGCTGCGCGTCGTCGACGACGTGATCGCCATGCACGGACTGCTCTGGCCGGACGAGATCCGCGCCCCGGAGGGCGTCGCGCCCGAGACCCAGGTGACCGTGCGGGAGGCCGAACTCGACCTGGCGGACGCCCTGATGGCCACGCTCGGCGAGGTCGACATCACCAGCCTGCACGACGACTACCGCGAGGCCGTCGAGGAGATGATCGCGGCCAAGGCGGAGGGCGGCGGGGCCGTGGCGCCCGCGGAGCCCGCGGCGGCGGGCGGCGGCAAGGTCATCGACCTGATGGCGGCCCTGGAGAGCAGCGTGCGCGCGGCGAAGGAGGCCCGCGGCGAGTCGGCCGAGATCACCGAGCTCCGGCCGCGTGGGCGGGCGGCGGCGTCCCGGGCCGAGCCCAAGGAGACCGGGGCGAAGAAGTCCACGGCCCGCACGGCGGCGAAGAAGACGGCGGCACCGGCCCGGAAGTCCACGGCGAAGACGGCGAAGACGGCCGCCGCGAAGTCCACCGCCACCGCCACCAAGTCCACCGCCACCAGGTCCACCGCGGCGAAGAAGCAGGCCGCGAAGGCGACGAAGGCGGCAAAGGCCACGAAGGCGACGAAGGCTGCGAAGAAGGAGCCCGCGAAGAAGGCGACTCCGCACAAGCGGACGGCCTGAGACCTGAACCTCCGGTTCCGCCAATGTGGCCGGAAGTGACCCCCGACACATCCGTCCGCGGTCCCTGGCAAAGAGAATCCCATGCCGGATCCAGGAGGTCTCAATATGCGGAACGGACCCTCGGCGCACATGCGGGTGGGCAGCGCACACGCGTGTTCCTGACTGTTTTCGGCCGAGCCTCGGACCGCCCTGACCGGCGGGGCGGGCCCCCGGTACCGCCCGAGCCCTGCCCAAAGCCCCACGGGGGGTGTCCGGAATGCTTCGCCCGGCACGGGGCGCACACCCGCGCCGTGTATCCTCGGAGATTAAAAAAATTCCCCGAACATTCCAGAGCGATTCGATGATCCGCGTTACTCCGTCGACATGACGTGTTTACGTCGGGGATCTTTGACAAAGCGAAGCGGCGGTTTTTAGACTCCTGGGGACACTAGTCCATGGGGGAGATGATGAGTCAGCGTACGCAAGAAAAACCTGCACCTCTCATATCGGAAAACATAATTCCCGCCGCGGCCGGCGAAGTCTGGCGGATCCTGGTGGTGGAGCGCGACCTCACGTACGCGGAGTCGCTGATGGCGGGCCTCCGCCGGCACGGCCACCAGGTGACCAGGGTCGAGACGGGCGGCGCCGCCCTGCAGGTCTACGGCAACACCGACCTCGTCCTCATCGATCTCGAACTGCCGGACCTGGACGGCCTGGAGGTCTGCCGGGCCATCCGCGCCGCCGGCGAGACCCCGATCATCGCGCTCACCGCGCGCGGCACCGAGCTCGACCGTGTCCTCGGCCTGCAGGCCGGTGCCGACGACTACATGGTCAAGCCGTACGGGTTCCACGAGCTGATGGCCCGCATGCAGGCCGTCATGCGCCGCGCGAAGCCCCGGCCGCAGACCGTGGACGTCATCGACCAGGGGCCGCTGCGCATCGACGCCGGGGCCCGGCAGGTCAGCCTGGACGGAAAGCGGATCGACGTCACCCGCAAGGAGTTCGACGTCCTTTATCTGCTCGCCTCCAATCCCGGAAACGTCGTGCCGCGCAAAAAGCTCATGCAGCAGATCTGGGGGGATTCCTGGTCCCGTCGCACCGTCGACACGCATGTCAGCAGCCTGCGCAGCAAGCTCGGCTGTCCTGACTGGATCGTCACCATTCGCGGAGTCGGATTCAGACTCGGCCACGGGTGAAATCCGGTGGATTTAGACATCCATTCCGCTCAGTGCGCATTTCGGCAGGCTTCGGAACAGGACGGAAAAAAGAAAATGACTCACCCGGGAACGCACATCCCTCCACGGACCATGTGCGTGGGCGAGGAATGCAGGCGAAACGCCGCCGACGGCGGCACGAAACGATCCGCGCGACCGGGGCTCCGGCTCTGCCCCACCTGTCTCACCCGGCTGGTCGCCACGGTCGAGGAGCTGCCCGGCCTCTACGCCGAGTGTGAGCGGCTGCTCGGCGGCGGCGGCCCCGCACGCGGCGGCGGCGAACGGCGCGGCACCGGCGGCGCGCCCGCCGGGATTCCCCTCAACGGCCCGGCGGCCGAGGTGCGTTCGGCGATCGTCGCCACCCTCGCCTCCTGGAGCGGACTCATCGCCGACGAACGCCGCTTCCCGGCACCCCGGCGCAATCCGGCCCACCTCGCGGCGTTCGTGCTGCGCAGCGCCGAGTGGCTCGCCGCGCACCCGGCCGCCGCCGACGCCACCCGCGAGCTGCACCGGCTGGCCCGCGCGGCCCGCCGGGTGGCCCGCGCCGAGCCCGCCCGCGAACTGCCGGTCGGGCCCTGCGTGGAGCCCGGCTGCACGGGCCGGCTCGCCGTCCCGCCCGGCGCCCGCCACATCGAGTGCGACGCCGACCGGGCGCACCGCTGGGGCGCCCCCGACTGGTCCCGGCTGCGCCGCGCGGCCGCCCCCGAATCGGGCGAACGCTGGCTCACCGCCCGGGACATCGCCGAGCTCTTCGGCGCGCCCACCGGCACCGTGTACCGCCTCGCCAGCGAGCAGCGCTGGCGCCGCCGCAACCTGGGCGGCCGCACCTACTACGCGGAGGCCGACGTCGACGGCACCTTCAGCCGCCGCCGCACCCCGGCGACGACCGGGACGCCGTAACGACAGCGGCACGCGTCCCGCCTCAAGCCCTCAACCCCTCAACCCCGCAACCCCACAACACCGCACCCCTCTCGCCCCGCCCGCCCCCGAGGCCGGCGGGGCGAGGTCTGTGCCCGTCGCCGCCCCGTGAGGACACCGCACCATGCAGGCCGAAGCCTGGCTTCTGGAGCTCGCCGAGAGCTCCGCCGACGACCTCGACACCGCCACCCTCGACGCCCACGAACGCGAGCGCGCCGCCGCCTTCCTCCGGGCCGAGGACCGGCGGCTCTACACCGCCGCGCACGTCGCGCTGCGCGCCGTCCTCGGGCGGCTGCTCGGTGAGCGGCCCGGCGACCTCGTCTTCGCGCGGGAGCCCTGCCCGTGCTGCGGGGCGCCGCACGGGCGGCCGGTGCTCGCCGTGCCGGAGCCGCCGGTGCACTTCTCGCTGTCGCACACCCGGGGCCGCGTCCTCGTCGCGACCGCGCCCGTCCCGGTCGGCGCCGACGTCGAGTGCGCCCAAGTCCCCACGGCCGTACGGGACCTGCTGCCCGCGCTGCATCCGCGCGAGCGGTCGGAGGTCGAGGCCGCCGCCGACCCGGAGCGCGGGGCGGCCGTCCTGAGCCGGATCTGGGCCCGCAAGGAGGCGTATCTGAAGGGCATCGGCACCGGCCTGGGCCGGGCCACCACACTGGACGACCTCACCGGCGAACCGGCCGGCTGGACCGTGTACGACCTGCCGTGCGGCCCCCGCCATCACGGCGCGCTCGCCGTCCGCGCACCGCGGTCCGCCACCCGCGCACCGCGCCTCCACCGGATCGCGTCCCCGACCGAAATCCATGACAACCCGCACACACCGACCGGGATTTGAGAAACCCGACAGAGCTCTGACACGATGCCCATTGAACCCGGCGGCCCAACCGAAGAAGCTGGTTGTCAAGGTCCGGTGCGTTGCCTCCACCGTGTGACCAGCCCAGCCGGAAGCACCCTTCCGGCCCGGTAGATCCCCGCCCCCACGAAACCCGACGCCGCCGTCGCGCCGCCCATCCCGCGGCCGGCGGCGGCCGTGTTTCCGGACCCGTCACAGGGCCCCTCACGCGAACCGTGTGCACGGCCCTCGCGCGGAGCGCCCGCACCGTACACCCCACTCAGCGAAGAGAGGACATCGCCATGACCGTGGCCATCCCATCGATCCGGACCGTCGCCGACCTGCTGCTCCAGGCGGCGGAGGACCACCCCGGCAACGGGGTCCTCTACCACGAGGGCGATGCCACTTCCGAGGACAGCCACCTCCAGCCGTATCCCGAGCTCGTCCGCGAGGCCCGCCGGGTCCTCACCGCCCTGCGCGACCGCGGCCTCGCCCCGCAGGACAAGGTCGTGCTGCTCCTGGAGCGCCCGCAGGAGTTCCTGACCGCCTTCTGGGCCTGCCTCCTCGGCGGCTACATACCAGTGCCGATGGCCCCGCTCGGCGGCGACCCGGAGCGCTGGGCCGCCCAGCTCGGGCACGTCGACACCCTCCTGGACCACCCGCTGGTCGTCACCAGCGAGTCCCTCGCCGCCGAACTGCCCCGCGTCGAGGGCCTGGCCGTCACCGCCCTGGAGACGCTGTACGGGGCCGAGCCGGCCGACACCGCGACGCTGCACGAGGCCGCGCCGGAGGACACCGCGCTGCTCGTCCTCACCTCCGGCTCCACCGGCAACTCCAAGGCCGTCCGCCTCACCCACGCCAACCTGCTCGCCTCCATGGCCGGCAAGAACAGCGCCCACCGCATCGGCGCCGACGACATCTCGCTCAACTGGGTCTCCTTCGACCACGTCGCCGCGCTCCTGGAGTGCCACCTGCTCCCGCTGTCCGTCGGCGCCACCCAGCTGCACGTCCAGGCCACCGTCGTCCTCGGCGAGCCGCTCGACTTCCTGCGGCTGATCTCCCGCTACGGCGTCACCATGACGTTCACCCCGAACTTCCTGCTCGGCCTGCTCAACGCTTCCGCCGACCGGCTCACCGAGAACGGCCCGGTGGACCTGTCCAAGCTGCGCCACATCATCAGCGGCGGCGAGGCCGTCGTCCGCACCACCGGCGAGACCTTCCTGGAGCGTTTCGCGCCGTACGGCCTCAAGGGCGACACCGTGTGGCCCGCCTTCGGCATGACCGAGACCTGCGCCGGCTCCATCTACTCCCGCGAGTTCCCGCTCTCCGACCAGGGCCAGGAGTTCGCCAACCTCGGCCGCCCCGTCGACGGCCTGCGGATCCGCGTCGCCGACGAGCTCGACCGCCCGCTCGGCGAGGGCGAGGTCGGCGAGCTCCAGCTCATCGGCCCGATGATCACGCCCGGCTACCACAACAACGAGCAGGCCACCAAGGAGGCCTTCACCGCCGACGGCTGGTTCCGCAGCGGCGACCTCGGCCGGATCGACGAGGGCCGGCTCACCCTGGTCGGGCGCAGCAAGGACAGCATCATCGTCAACGGCGTCAACTACTTCAGCCACGACATCGAGACCCTGCTCCAGGAGCTCGACGACGTCGCCCGCTCCTACGTCGCCGCCTTCCCGACCCGCGCCCCCGGCTCCGACACCGAGCAGCTCGTCATCGCCTTCCACCCGGAGACCGAGGAGGGCGACGAACTCGCCCTCTACCGCGTGCTCTCCGCCGTCCGCTCCAGCGTCGTCATGCACTGGGGCTTCCGCCCCTCGCTGATCCTGCCGCTGCCGAAGGACGCCTTCCCCAAGACCAGCCTCGGCAAGATCCAGCGCCCGCTGATGCGCAAGCGCCTGGAGGCCGGCGCGTACGCCGAGACCGTCGACGCCGTCGCCGACCTCATCCTGCGCCGCCTCGGCGGCTACACCGCGCCCGAGGGCGAGACCGAGACGGTCCTCGCCGGCATCTACGCCGAGATGTTCGACACCGACCCGGCGAAGCTGAGCGCCACCGCCAACTTCTTCGACCTCGGCGGCACCTCGCTCGACATCCTGCGGCTGCGCAGCCTGGTCGCCCAGCGCCTCGGCGCGAACGACCTCCAGGTCATCACCGTCCTCACCAACCCCACCGTCCGCCAGCTCGCCGCCCGGCTCGCCGAGGACGCCAGCGGCGTCGTGGAGCGCCCGTACGACCCGATCGTGCCCATGCAGGTGATCGGCGACAAGACGCCGCTGTTCTGCGTCCACCCGGGCGTCGGCGAGGTCCTCGTCTTCGTCAACCTCGCCAAGTACTTCGTCGGCGACCGGCCGTTCTACGCGCTCCGCGCCCGCGGCTTCAACCCCGGCGAGAAGCCCTTCGAGAGCTTCGAGGAGATGGTCTCCACCTACGTGGCCGCCATCCGCGAGAAGCAGCCGCACGGCCCCTACGCGCTGGCCGGCTACTCGTACGGCGGCGCCGTCGCCTTCGAGATGGCCAAGGTCCTGGAGGCCGAGGGCGAGAAGGTCGACTTCGTCGGCAGCTTCAACCTGCCGCCGCACATCAAGTACCGCATGGACGAGCTCGACTTCGTCGAGACCGCCGCCAACCTCGCCTTCTTCCTGGCGCTCATCGACAAGAAGCAGTCGCTCGAACTCCCGAAGCAGCTGCGCCACCTGTCGAAGGAGGAGCAGCTCGCCTACTTCATCGACAACGCGCCGCAGGCCCGCCTCGCCGAACTCGACCTGGACCTGCCCAAGTTCACGGCCTGGGCCGAGCTCGCCGACGGCCTCACCAACCTGGGCCGCACCTACTCCCCGTCCGGCCGGGTGCGCGGCATGTCGGTCTTCTACGCGATCCCGCTGCGCGGGACCAAGGAAGACTGGCTCAACAATGAGCTGAGCCGCTGGAAGGAGCACTCCGACGACGTCAACTTCATCGACGTCCCCGGCGAGCACTACACGCTCATGGGCCCGCAGCACGTGGCGAGCTTCCAGTCGATCCTCCGCAAGGAGCTCGACCGGGCGCTTGGCGACGGCAAGTAGGCGCGCAGGCGGCGGCAAAACGTCAGTTCCGCGATCAAATCTGAGATCAATCTGAGGGGATTGAACCACCATGCAAGGCAAGAAGATCCTGGTCACCGGCGGCACCGGACAGGTGGCCGGCCCGGTCGCCAAGGCGCTGGCCAAGGACAACGAGGTCTGGGCGCTGGGCCGCTTCGGCTCCCCGGGTTCGGAGGAGGCGCTGCGCGAGCACGGCATCACCACCTTCCGCTGGGACATGAACGACACCAGCGAGGAAAGCCTCAAGGGCCTGCCCGAGGACTTCACGCACGTCATCCACTCCGCCGTGAACCGCGGTGAGGACGGCGACTTCAACAACGCCATCGAGGTCAACACGGTCGCCGCCGGGCGCCTGATGACCCACTGCCGTACGGCCGAGGCCTTCCTGTACGTGTCGACCGGCGCGCTCTACAAGCGCCAGACGCTCGACCACAAGTACAAGGAGACCGACCCGGTCGACGGCGTCGCCGACTGGCTTCCGGTCTACCCGGTCGTCAAGATAGCCACGGAGGGCGCGGTCCGCGCGTACGCGCAGACGCTCGGCCTGCCCACCATCATCGCCCGCCTCAACATCGCGTACGGGCCCGGCGGTTACGGCGGCGTGCCGATGATCTACTTCAAGCGGATGCTCGCCGGCGAGCCCATCCCGGTCCCGATCGAGGGCCAGAACTGGTGCTCCCTGCTCTACACCGACGACCTGATCGAGCAGGTCCCGCACCTGTGGAACGCGGCGACCGTGCCCGCCACCCTCACCAACTGGGGCGGCGACGAGTCCGTCGGCATGACCGACTGCGTCCGCTACCTGGAGGAGCTCACCGGCGTCGAGGCCAAGCTGGCGCCGAGCGAGGTCACCCGCGAGACCTACCAGTTCGACCCGACGCTGCGGAAGCAGCTGACCGGCCCGTGCAAGGTCGACTGGCGCGAGGGCATCCGCCGCACGGTCGAGTCCATGTATCCCGAGTACGCGAAGAAGGCCTGAGGCACCGCGCAGATGACCACCACGACCCCCACCTCGACCCCCGCCTCGACCACCACCTCGAGCAACCTGGACCTGATCCACGCCGCGTACGCGGCCTTCCGCGACCGTGACATCGACGCGCTCGTCGCGACCATGGCCGAGGACATGCAGTGGATCCACCCCGAGACCATGGACAAGTACGGCCTCGGCGGCACCAAGCACGGCCACGCCGGCGTCCGCGCCTTCCTGGCCCACGTCCCGACCGTGCTCGGCGGGATGAAGCTCCAGCCGCTGGAGTTCCTCGACAACGGCGACCGGGTCGTCGTCTTCGGCGTCCGTGACGTCACCTCCCGCTCCGGCCACACCGAGACGCTGCAGTTCGTCCACTCGTGGACGTTCCGCGACGGCAAGGCCGTGCGCATGGAGGACATCTTCGACACGGTCGCGTTCCACCGGGTGATCGAGAGCTGACGGGTGCCCCGGCCATGACCTTCGCCTCATACGCCTATCTGGGCCCGGAGGGCACCTTCACGGAGGCGGCGCTGCGCAGGCTGCCCGGCTACGCGGAGGAACTGCCCCGTCGGCCGTACCCCAGCGTGCCGGCGGCGCTCGACGCCGTACGGCGCGGTGACTGCGCGGTCGCCGTCGTCCCGCTGGAGAACTCGGTGAAGGGCGTCGTGCCCGCCACCATGGACCAGCTGGCCGAGGCGGAGCTGCACATCATCGGCGAGGTGGAACTCGCGGTGACCTTCGCCCTGATGGCGCCGGAGGGCACGGAGCTGGCGGACGTACGGGAGGTGGTCAGCCACCCGCACGCGCTCGCGCAGTGCGCGGGCTGGCTGGCCGAGCACCTCCCGGACGCCCGTACCGTGCCCGCCGACTCCACGGCGGCCGCGGCGGCGGGCGCGCACGGCGGGACGGCGGCCATCGCCGCCCCGCCGGCGGCCGAGCGGTACGGGCTCCGGATCCTGGCCGAGGGCCTCGGCCGCCGCGGCGGAGCGGTCACCCGCTTCGTCGCGGTCGCCCCGGCCTGGCTCCCGGCCGCCCGCACCGAACGCGACCGCACCTCCCTCGTCGTCACCACCGCCGACGGCGGCCCGTCCCGCCTCGCGGACGTCCTCGGCCTCTTCTCGGGCCGCGGCATTCCGGTGAGCCGCATCCACTCCTGGCCCACCGGCGAACGCCTCGGCAGCTACCGCTACTTCGTCGACCTCGACGGCCACGTCGAGAACCCGGCGGTCCGCGGCGCCCTGTCGGCCCTGCCGGCGGTCGGCGCGGGCGCGCGCTTCCTGGGGAGCTATCCGCGGTGGGCGGGCGCGGGCGCGGCCGTCGGCCCGATGCCGGGCCAGGGCGTCGTGGCCGGCGCGGCGGGGTCCGGTGCCGTGGCCGGATCGGCTGCGGGGTCCGGTGCCGTGGCCGGGTCCGTGACCGCGGAGCCGGCGGACGCCCAGTACGCCCTGCCGGGCGCGCGAAGGGCTGCCTGACGGGGGCCCCGGCCTCGCGCCCTGGGCCGTGAGACGGGGGTCTCCGGGTCCCCCTGGGGCTCGGGCCTCGGCCCCTCGGCCGGCCCCGGAGTTGCAGGCCACGGGGCCTGCGGACCTGGCAGCCGGTTTGGCCGCCGGGCCGGCTTCCGGCCTTCCGGTCGGGTCCGTGCCCGGCTGAGCCGGCGGCCGGTCCGACCCTTCCGGGGCGCGGGGACGCTGTCTGACGGCGGCCCGGCTCTACGGGTCCTCGGCTCCGCCTCCTGGCCACGACCGGCACTCCGGCTGGATCCGCGGGGCCGCCGTACGCCTGCCGGGCCCCGGACTGGGCCGGGAGGCCCGGGCTTCCGGGCTGCCTGGTTCTCTGCCCTTGGTCTCTCGGCCGAGGCCTGCGGGCCTGGCGGTTGGCCGGGCTGTCGGGCCGGCTTCGTCCTGCACCGGCACTGGACTGGACTCAGGCTCAGGCTACGGCTCCGGCACCGGCACCGGTCCGGGCCCAGGCACCGGACTGGACTCAGCCACCGGCACCGGCACCGGTCCCGCCCCCGCTCCGGGGTCCGGGTCTCCCGCCCTCCCGGGAGGCCCGGGCTCCTCTCGCCGGGGTCGATCGCGCGGGGCCGGCGGGCGGGTCGTACGTCGCCTGCCCGGCGCGCGACCTCCTGCGTCGCGCTGCTCATCCCCGTTCCACCCCCACCGCACCGGACCGTCAGGAGAGACCACCCCATGTCCACCCTGCTCCACATCGACACCAGCGCCCGCCTCGGTTCCACCACCCGCCGGGTCACGGCCGAGTTCGCCGCGTCGTGGCGGGCCGCGCACGAGGGCGGCGTGACCGTGTACCGCGACCTCGGGGCCGCGCCCGTGCCGCACATCGACGGGGCGCAGATGGCCGTCATGCAGCGGATCGAGACGGCCGGCGTCCGTGACCTCGACGAGGCGCGCGGGGCGGCGCGGACGGTGGAGGAGAAGGAGAGCTGGGAGATCACCTGGGAGCTGGTCGACGAGGTGCTCGCGGCCGACACGATCCTCCTGGGCCTGCCCATGCACAACTTCTCGCTGCCCTCGACGTTCAAGGCGTGGCTCGACCGGGTCGTCGTCGCGCCGCTGGTCGTCGACCCCGAGACCGGCACCGGTCCGCTGGCCGGCAAGCGGGTCGTCGTGGTCACCGCGCGCGGCGGCGCGTACGGCCCGGGGACGCCCCGGCACGCGTACGACTTCCAGGAGCCCTATCTGAAGGCCGCGTTCAGCATGATCGCGCTCGCGGACGACCTGACCTTCCTGCACGCCGAGATGACCAAGTCCGGTCATGTCCCGCGCCTCGCCGGCTTCCAGCAGATGGCGGCCGAGTCGCTGAAGGCGGCGCTCGCGGGCGCGCGCGAGCACGCCCGGCGCGCCTGACCCCGTACCGGCCCGACCGACGTCCCACAAGACCTGCGGCGCTCCCCTCCGCCGCAGCCCGGCGGTCCCGGCCGGGCGTCCCCGTTCGCGGGCGGCGCCCGGCGGGACCGTCACACCCCGCCTCGCTACCTCTCCGGGAGCTTCCGTCATGGAGACCTTGAAATCCCAGAACCCGACCCTTGAATTCGAACTGGTGAACACATGGGGCGGGCTGCCCGCGGCCCAGCAGCCCGAGTACCCCGACCCCGCCGCCCTCCTCCGCGTCACCGCCGAGCTCGCCGCCGCGCCGCCGCTGGTCTTCTCGGGCGAGTGCGACCGGCTCAAGGACCGGCTCGCCGCCGTCGCCCGCGGCGAGGCGCTGCTGCTCCAGGGCGGCGACTGCGCCGAGACCTTCGACCGGGTTTCCGCCGAGACCGTGCACAGCAAGCTGAACACGCTGATGCAGATGTCCGCCGTGCTCACCTACGCCGCCGCCATGCCGGTCGTGAAGGTCGGCCGGATCGCCGGCCAGTACGCCAAGCCGCGCTCCAAGCCCACCGAGACCCGCGACGGCCTCACGCTCCCCACCTACCGCGGCGACGCCGTCAACGGCCTCCCCTTCACCGCCGAGGCCCGGGTCCCCGACCCGGAGCGGTTGCTGCGGATGTACCAGGCGTCCTCCAACACCCTCAACCTCGTCCGGGCGTTCACCGCCGGCGGCTACGCGGCCCTCAGCCAGGTCCACGAGTGGAACCGCGACTTCATCGCCACCTCCCCGCAGCGCGAGCAGTACGAGGCCATCGCCGACGGCATCGACCGCGCGTTGAAGTTCATGCAGGCCACCGGCGCCAGCCCGCGCGCCTTCGACGACTCCGAGTTCTACGTCTCCCACGAGGGCCTGCTGCTCGACTACGAGGCCCCGCTCACCCGCCACGACCCCGAGGCCGGCCGCGTCTACGCCACCTCCGGCCACATGCTGTGGATCGGCGAGCGCACCCGGGACCTCGACGGCGCCCACGTCGAGTACTTCTCCCGCATCGACAACCCGATCGGCGTGAAGCTCGGCCCCAGCACCACCGCCGACACCGCGCTGCGGCTGATCGACCGGCTCGACCCGAACCGCGAGCCGGGCCGGCTCACCTTCGTCGTACGGCTCGGGGTCGACCAGGTCCACGACGTGCTGCCCGGCCTGGTCGAGAAGGTCACCGCGTCCGGCGCCCGGGTGGCCTGGGTCTGCGACCCGATGCACGGCAACACCGTCGAGGCCCCGTCCGGCCACAAGACCCGGCACTTCGACGACATCCTCGGCGAGGTCCGCGCCTTCTTCGAGGTGCACAGGTCGCTCGGCACGCACGCCGGCGGCATCCACGTCGAGCTCACCGGCGACGACGTGACGGAGTGCGTGGGCGGCGGGCACGACCTCGGCTTCCCCGACCTCTTCGAGCGGTACGAATCGGCCTGCGACCCGCGGCTCAACCGCAGCCAGTCGCTTGATCTGGCCTTCCTGGTCTCGGAGTTCCTGCACCGCGAGGAGCAGGCATGACGGACGTGTCAGGCGCAACAGGCGCAACAGGCGCAACAGGGGTGACAGGCGTGACGACAGCTGAGGCACGAGCGGAACTCGCGCGGCTGCGGGCCAGCATCGACAACCTCGACGCGGCCGTCGTGCACCTGCTCGCCGAGCGCTTCACCCACACCCGCCGGGTCGGCGAGCTGAAGGCGGAGCACGGTCTGCCGCCGGCCGACCCGGCCCGGGAGGCCCGGCAGGTCGCCCGGCTGAGAGCCATCGCCGAATCGGCCCGGCTCGAACCGGATTTCGCGGAGAAGTTCCTGGGCTTCGTCGTGGCCGAGGTCATCCGGCACCACGAGTCGATCGCCGAGTCTTTCGCGGAGTCTTTCGTCGAGCCGTCGGCCGAGTCGTCGGCCGAGCCTTTCGCCGAGCCGTTGGCCGGGCCATTGGCCGAGACGATCGCAATGGAACGACGAATTCCGGCCTAGGGCGCCCCGACCGGCCTTCGGTCCGTCCTGGCGGAATCTTGACATTCGCTTGCCGAAAACTGACACAGCGCGAGCGTGACCTGCGGAATTGCACGTACCCCTGAATCTTCCTCCATTGATCAAGTCCTGGGGCCACCGGAGAATTATGGCCATGATCCGGTCCGATTCTCCGTGGCCGGACTCGTTCACGACGGACTACTCCCGGACGCCGGTCTCGGCCGCATCGCCGAGCCGCGGTCCGGGGGCATCATGGGGGATTTTTCGTGATCACTCGTCGAAACGTACTGAAGGCGGGCGCGGCGGTGGCCGGTACGGCCGGCGCCGCCGGCCTGCTGATACCGGCCGCGAGCGGCACCGCGCAGGCGGCCGACCTCGATCCGGCCACCGTGCCCAAGTTCACCCAGGCCATGCCGATCCCGCCGACGCTCACCCCGTACTCCTCCACCGGCACCGCGGACTACTACGCGATGACCATGAAGGAGGCGGACGTCGAGATCCTGCCGGGCCGCCTCACCCGGGTCCGCACCTTCAACGGCAGCTTCCCCGGCCCGGTCATCCGCGCCAAGTCGGGCGTGCGGGCCGTGGTGCAGCAGACGAACAACCTGCCCGTCGCCACCTCCGTCCACCTGCACGGCGCACACGTGCCGGCGGACAGCGACGGCGGCCCGATGGACCTCATCGCGGCGAACGGCGGCACCAAGACCTACACGTACCCGAACGACCAGCCGCACGCGAACCTCTGGTACCACGACCACGCGCACCACGCGGAGTCGGAGAACGTCTTCCGCGGTCTGAGCGGTACGTACCTGCTCACCGACGACGTCGAGAAGAGCAACAGCACCCTGCCGACGGGCGCGTACGACGTGCCGATACAGCTGCGCGACGCCCGCTTCGACGACCAGGGCCAGCTCGTGTACGCCATGGACGACTTCATGAACCGGAACGTCATCCTCGCCAACGGCAAGGCGTGGCCGTACTTCAACGTCGAACGCCGGCAGTACCGCTTCCGGATCTTCAACACGTCGAACATGCGGTACTTCAACCTCAGCCTGTCCAGCGGCGCGTTCACGCTGATCGGCACCGACGGCGGACTGCTCGAGAAGCCGCAGGACATGAGCAGCGTGATGCTCTCCCCGGGCGAGCGCGTCGACATCCTCATCGACTTCTACGAGTACCCGCTGAACAGCACCGTGGAGCTCAGGAACGCCGCCGACGCGATGCCCGGCGGCCCTGCGGACCAGATCACCAAGGTGCTCCAGTTCCGGATCGGCAGTACGGGTGCGAAGGACTTCGGCGCCATCCCGTACCAGATGCGCACCTTCCCGGCCCTGCCGCCGGCCACGGTCAACCGCTCGTTCACGCTGAGCATGGACGAGAACGGCCTGGCCACGGACATGGGCTACATCAACAACGCCAGCTACGACATGAACCGGATCGACACCGAGATCGCCTACGGCACCACGGAGATCTGGACCGTCACCAACGCCAACAAGATCATCCCGCACAACTTCCACGTCCACCTGGTGCAGTTCCGGGTCCTCGAACGGAACGGGAAGCCGATCACCTCCGGTCCCGAGGTCGGGCTCAAGGACACCGTCAACCTGAACCCGGGGGAGACGGTCAAGATCCAGGCCACGTTCACCGGTTACCGGGGGACGTACCTCTACCACTGCCACATCTTCGACCACGCGGCGATGGGCATGATGGCCCAGATGCGCGTCTCCTGACGGCGCGTACCGCACATGAAACGGCCGGCGCCCCGCCGAGAGCGGGTCGCCGGCCGTTCCGCGTCGTGCGCGCTCAGTCCGAGTCGAACGTGAGCCGGGACATGCTGATGTACTCGCGGTGCTCCTCGGACCACTTGATGAGCGAGGCCACCTCACGGGACAGGGTCTGGCCGACCGGCGTCAGCTCGTAGTCCACCCGCGGCGGCGTGCTCGGCGTGACGGTCCGGATCACCAGACCGTCCCGCTCCAGGCTGCGCAACGTCAGGGTCAGCATCCGCTGCGAGATGCCGTCGATCGAGCGGCGCAGCTCCGAATAGCGCCGCGGCCCGTCGCCGAGCAGCGCCATGATCAGGACGCTCCATTTGTCGCCGACCCGGTCGAGCACATCCCGTAGCTGACAGGTGGTGAGACCCTCTCCGACCTGCTCGGGAACATTCATGTGCGTAGGTGTTTTTGAAGTGCCGTCTTCTGCCACAGCAGAAGGATCGCCCAGAATTCAGTCGGAAACAAGAAGTAACCAGCGCACGGAAAGTGCGCGGCTTCGCCGCACCCCGCACCGCACCGGAGGAATTCCCATGGCCGTCGATCTGAGCGTTCTGCCCCCGCGCAAGGGGACCCGTCCCGCGACGACCGGCCGGGAGATTCCGCACGACCAGCTCGAGGACTTCTCGCCGCGGGAGATCCGTGACGCGCTCGTCGCCCGCGCCCAGGAACTGCCCGGCGTCTTCACCAGCCCCAGCCTGGTCTCCGAGCCCGGCTCGCTCGCCCTCCGCCTCAACCGGCAGAACCGTCCGTTCGAGATGTTCCTGCACCCGTCGGTGGACGAGTTCGGCCACATCCACCGCTCCGGGTTCATGCACCTGTGCGTGCCGCTGGACTCGCTGGCCACGCTCACTGAGCTCGGCTGGACCGAGCCGCACCCGATCACCCGCCGCGCGGAGTTCCCGAACAGCATCGTGATGCTCTACGCGCCGCGTGACGAGGACGAGCTGGAGGTGGCGGCGACGGTGCTGCGGGCCTCGTACGAGCAGGCCGTGGCCTGACACCGGCCGCGGATCCCGGCTCCTGGGTCCCGGCTCCTGGATCCCGGATCTCGGATCCCGGCTCCTGGCACCTGGGTCCCGGCTCCTGGATCCCGGATCCCGGCTCCTGGCACCTGGATCCCGGACCCGGATCCCGGATCCCGGATCCCGTTCACCTTCCGCTTCACCCGCATTCACCGTTCCGCCGTTTCATCGGAAAGAGGAAACACCCATGCGCGCAGTGACCATCGACGAATTCGGCGCGGCCCCGACCGTCACCGAGGTGCCCAAGCCGGCCCCCGGTCCGGGCGAGATCCTCGTCAAGGTCAGCCACTCCTCCCTCAACGGCTTCGACGGCGCCGTCATCTACGGCTTCCTGAAGGACGTCCTTGAGCACAAGTTCCCGGTGACGCTCGGCAAGGACTTCGCCGGCACCGTCGAGGCCGTCGGTGAGGGCGTCGAGCGCGCCGCCGGCGACCGCGTCTTCGGCGTCGTGATGAAGCCCGTCGTCCAGGACGGCGCGCTCGCCGACTACGTGGTGGTGGGCGAGGGCTACGGCATCGCCGCCGCCCCCGAGGGCCTGGACGGCGCCCACGCCGGTGCGCTCGGCCTGGCCGGCTCGGCCGCCGTCGGCGTCGTCGACGCCCTCGCCCCGCAGCCGGGCGAGACCGTGCTGATCGTCGGCGCGACCGGCGGTGTCGGCGCGTACGCGGTGCAGCTCGCCGCCAAGGCCGGCGCCACCGTCATCGCCACCGCCAAGCCGGGCGAGGAGACCGACTTCGTCAAGGGCCTCGGCGCCGCGCACGTCGTCGACCACACCGGCGACCTGGCCGCCCAGGTCAAGGCCATCGCCCCGAACGGCGTGCACGCCGCCGCCCACCTGGCCGGCGACCCCGTCGCCGTCGCGACGCTCGTCGGCGCCGGCGGCCGGCTGGCCTCCACCCTGGGCTTCGGCCCGGAGGCGGCCGCCGAGCTCGACATCACCGTCACCTCCGTGATGGCCAACCCCGACCCGGCCACCCTGCAGCGCCTCGCCGACGCCGTCGTCTCCGGCGCCCTGACGGTGCCGATCGCCCAGAGCGTCGCCCTGGAGGCGGTCGGCCAGGGCTTCGCCGCCTTCGGCGCCGGCACCGTCGGCAAGATCGGCGTCACGGTCGCCTGACCCGCGTCTCGGTCGCCCGACCGCGGTACGGAGCAGCGCCAACGCCCGGCCGGGGCGCGGCGCCAGGCCCGGCCGTGACACGGCGCCCGCGCCCGCCGTGGCACGGCACAGCGCACCGCG
>NZ_JBSGIW010000048.1:0-20032 GCF_053605265.1 Streptomyces sp. NPDC003943
GCTCTTCAGATCTGGGGGGGGGGGGGGCGAGGCCGAGGAGCGGGGCGTCGCGGTCGTCGGCGCCGCGGCGCCGGCGGGCGGGGCCCCGCGGGCCGCGCGGGCCGCCGCCGGTGAACAGGTCGGCGGTCGCCGCGCGCCAGTTGTCGCGGTGGTCCTGCCAGCGCCGCTGCACCTCGTCGAGGCCCTCGCCTTCGGGCCGGGTGCTCAGCAGGGGCAGCAGTTCGTCGTGGCGGACCAGGGCCGCCACCAGTGCGCGGGCGCGGTCGTCGCCCCGTACCGCCGCCGCCTCCAGCTCCGCGAGGCCCAGGGCGTCCAGGGGCATGCCGTGCCAGGAGGCGGGCAGCCGCGGCCCCATCCAGTTGAGCAGGCGCAGCATGTCGGGCGGGCTCGGGGTCCGGTCGAGCAGCCGGTCGAGGAGTTCGGCGTCGTCCGGGGAGCCGCCGGGCGGTTCGGTGAACTGTCCGAGCCATTCCCGGAGGCGTTCGCGGTCGCGGCGGTGGGACAGCAGGGTGTCGGCGGCCCGCCAGTACTGGTCGAACTGGTGGGCCAGTTCCTCGGTGCTGGTGACGGAGCGGCCGAGGAAGGCGAAGGGTGCGACGGTGGGGCGCGGCGGCTCGTACCCGGGGACGGCGCCGACGGTGCGCGGCGCGACCGGCGGGTTGTCGCCGGCGAGCCAGCGGCCCACCTGGTCGGTGCCCCAGCGGTGTTCGGGAGCCCGGGTCAGCAGGCCGTGGCAGAGCGCGAGGAGCCGGGGGTCGGTGACGAGAGGCAGCTCGGGGTCGTGGGTGGCGATCCAGGCGAGCACCTCCTCGTCGCCGCGGAAGTCGATGGGGTGCCGGCCGCCGGCGAGTTCGGCCACGATCATGCCGAGGGACCACCAGTCGGCGGCGGGCGTGACGCTCTGCCGGTGGATGCTCGCCTCGGGGGCGAGGTAGAGCGGCTTGCCCTTCCAGTCCCGGCGGCGCCGGGTGTCCTCGTCGCCGGTGTGCTCGGCCGCGCCGAAGTCGACGAGGACGAGGTCGAGGCGGTCCTCGTGCTGGGTGCGCACCACGATGTTGTCGGGGGTGACGTCCCGGTGGACGACCTCCTCGTCGTGGACGGCGGTGAGCGCCTCGTGCAGTTGGGCGACCACCGACCGGACCAGGGGCGCGGGCAGGGGTCCGGGGTGGTCGGCGTGGTAGTCGGCGAGCGTGGTCTGGCCGTAGGAGGGCAGCAGTTCGTACGGGTGGCCGTCGGCGGTGCCGTGTTCCAGGACGCGTACGACGTGCTCGCCGAGGTCCTCGGTGAGCACGCGGCGCACTTCGGCGTCGGGCGCGAAGGCGCGGTGGTACGACTTGAGGACCAGCGGCACGTCGGCGTCCCGGTGCCGGGCCTCGCGGTCCTTGACGCGCAGCACGACCGCCTGGGCGGGTTCGCCGCCCCTCCTCAGGAGCTCGGTGAGGTCGAGGCGTCGGTCGAGCGTGGCGGGGACGCGGTCGAGGCGGGGGCGGGTCTCCTCGGGGCCGCGACGGGAATCGGGGCCGAATCCGTGGGCGTCCCATTCGGTGGGCGGGACCGTCGTCATGGCCTCGGCCTTCCGCCGGACGGGAAGGAGCGAAAACGGAGGGCGCTGCCAGGAGCATTCACGACATCCGACCCGAACAGGCGCTGTTCGCTTTGTTCGAATTTCCCTTTCGCGCAACCTTTCGCGCACAGCCGGAGAAGATCATTCCGACCGGTGCGCGCACCACTCGGCCCCGAAATCGGGTGACCGGGATTATCGTGTCGGCCATGAGCAGCCCCGGCACCGAACTGCCTTCCCACGCCCGTCTGACCGAGGAACTGCACGCCCTGCGCCGACCCGGCCTCGCCGCGCTCCGGCGCCTCCGGCCCGAGGCCCTGACCCAGGCCGCCACGGCAGCCGGTTTCGCGGCGGACGGCACCGACGAGGCCGCCGCCGTCGAGGCGCTGCTCCAGGCGGCCGTACGGCGCCTGGCCGCGACGCCCGGACCCTCCGGCACGGACGGCGGGGACGGCGGGGCCGACGGGAACGGCACGGCGGGCGGGAACAGCACGGCGGGCGGGAACAGCGGGGTGGGCGGGAACAGCGGGGTGGGCGGGGTCAACCGGCCCGGACATCACGGAAGTTCCGGCGCTGCCGCCGGGACGGCGGGCGGGCGGCGGGGCGATCCGCTCGGCCGGGCCGCGGCCCACACCTTCGGGCTGCTGCCCGGCCTGCGTGGCACCTCGGCCCCGGAGCGCCGCAAGGCCGCCGCGGCCGTGTACGGCGTCACCGCCGAGCGGTTCCGCCGGGGCCAGGAGCAGGAGGTCATCGCCGAACTCGCGGGCGCTGTACTGGCGTTGGCCCGCGCGGCGGCCGCGGCCGGACCGGCGGGCCACGACATCCCCGTACCGCTGCCCGATCCGCCCGCCCGCGCGGCCGGACCGGCGGTGCCGCCGGCCACCCTGCGCCGCATCACCGTGCACGTGTCCTCCATGGAACTGCTGCGGGACATCGACATCCTGGTGTCCTCGGAGAACACCCATCTGGAGATGTCCAAGACCTTCCGCCCGACCGTCTCGGGCGCCCTGCGCCGGGCCGCCGCGATACGCAACGCGGCCGGCGAGATAACCGACGACGTGCTCGCCCGCGAACTCGCCGACTGGCTGCGCGCCCACGGCCGCACCGGACTTCCGGTCCGGCCCGGGATCGTCGTCCCCACCTCCCCGGGCGCCCTCGCCGAGCGGGGGGTGCGCCGCGTCTACCACGCGGCCGTCGCCCACCCCCTCGGCGACGGCGGCCGCTACCACGTCGCCCCGCAGACGCTGGCCGAGGCCGTCGCGGCCGTGTTCGCCCTGGCGGAAGCCGAACGGGACGCCTTCGACCCGCCGTTGACGTCCCTCTGCTTCCCGTTGCTCGGCTCCGGCCAGGGCGGCCTTCCCCCCGTGAAGGCCGCCCGCTGGCTGCGCTGGGCCGTCGCCGAGGAGCTGAGCCGTCACCCCGACTGGACGGTGCACTTCGTGACCCGCGACCCGGAGCTCGCCCGGCTGTTCACGGACGCCAGCTCCGCTCCCTGAGCCGCAGCCCACGCTCACCCAACCACCCCTCGTAGAAGGCCAGTTCTCCCCTTGCCGGCACGCCCAGGAGATGGGCGGCCGGAGCCTCGCCGGGACGTCCGGCCGGCTCCACCACCACCTGCACGGCGGGACCGTCGGCCCGCCGGCGCAGATGCGGCGCGTAGCGCTCCCGGCCGAGCGCGGTGCGCGGGAGCAGCCGCTGGTTCGCCGACCCCCGCCAGACCAGCGCGGTCGGCTCGGCGATCCGGAAGCGCCCGGCGACCACCGCGTCCGCGTGCCGCAGCGCCCGCAGCCTGGACGGATCCCACTCGTCCTGCTCGTAGCCGGTGTAGACGAGGAAGTCCGGGCGCGCCGGCCCGGGCCGCCCACCTCGCGGACCGCTCCCCCGGGCCCGCTCCGCCGCGGCCCGCAGCCGGTCCGCTCCGGCGAGGAACTCGGCGAGCGCCGGGGCCTGTTCGAGCGGCTCACCACCGCTCACCGTCAGCCCCTGCGCGCCCCGGTCGAGCGCGTCGCGCCACAGGTCGAGCAGTTCGCGCACCGACGACTCCCGGCCGCCCTCCGCCGCCCAGGTGTGCCGCGACATGCAGCCCGCGCAGGCCAGCGGACAGCCCTGGAACCACACGCCGAGACGCCGGCCCGGGCCGAGCGTCCGCAGCGGGAAATGTGTCCCGCTGATTCTGACGCGCATCACACCTCCCCCGATGGACGGGAATCGAGTATCAACGCAATTGACCGTCCGCCGCAAACGCTTCGGGAGAATATTCCGGTCGTTTTCCGGGCGACAACCGGGTGACTTCGGGGAACGGCTTCCGGGCGCTTCAAACCTCTCGAATTCCGGTCTCCTTTCTGCTTTCCTTCCGCTACCGTCCTCCATCCGGAACGGGAAGCGGAGAAGGGGGAATCCGTCGTCATGATCGCCACGGACCAGATCAGGGGACCGGCGCGCCGGGCCCGGCTCGGGCGGCTGACCGCCCGCCGGGCGCGGCGCCGCGGCCGGCTCGACGCGCCGGGGCTGCGCCCGCTGCTGCCCGCGCCGTCGGCGGATCCCGGCGAACTCCTCGATCTCCCGGACGTCGTGACGCCGTTCGTCATGGAGGCGCGGGCGGGCTCGCTGCGCGCGGTGGCCCAGTTGCGCGCGCGCCTGTTGCGGAACCAGCGCCGGGCGCTGATACGGATCCACGAGGAGTCCGTGCGCGTGGTGACCCAGTACGACGTGCGGGCCGAGCCCACCCCGGCCGCGCTCGCGCGCTACGGCGCCCTGGTCGGCGCCTGGCGGGCCGACGCCGAGGTGTGCCGGGCCCGGGCGGTCGCCCTCACCCACGAGGCCAACCAGCGCCTGGCCTGCTACTGGGACGCGGTGTGGCTGACCGTACAGACCGACCGGGCCGAGGAACACCGGCGGGCGGAGGAGCGGCGGAGGGCCGAGGAGGCCCGGTGGAGGGCCGAACAGGCCCGGCGCGCACAGCTGTCGGGACAGGCGCCGCCGGGGACGCCGGCCGTACCGGCACCGGTGCCCGGCGCGCGGCCCGCCGCGCAGGAGGGCCCGGCGTATCCGCCGTTCACCGCCCGGCCCGCGCACTGGCTGCCCGGCCGCGTCACGCTCGACGACTCCTGGGACGACGTCGACACCTGGCTGCTCGACGGCGGCACGCCGGCCGGGGCGCCGGCCGCGCACGGCCGCACGCCCGCCGTGGCCCGGGCGCTGGAGATCCTCGACACGCAGCTGCGCCGCCCGCACGCGGGCGCTGCAGGCACCGACCACGGGAGGGGAACCCGATGACGTCCCACCGCAGGCCGAACGTCCGCCCGCGCCGCCCGAGTGTCCGGCGCCTGGCCCGACCGCTCGCCGCCCTGCCGCTGGCCGCCGTCCTGCTCGCCGCGGCGGGCTGCTCCAGCGAGAAGCCCGAGGCCCTCGACACCGCGTGCGCGGTGGTCGTGGACGGTTCGGGCTCCGGCTCCGCGAAGAGCGGGTTCGACGCGAAGGCCAAACTCGACGCGACGATCGTGCCGTTCATGAAGGACCGGCACTGCGGCTCGATGGCCTTCGCGCCGATCACCGGCTCCTCGCAGGCCTCGCCTTGCCGGGTCAGCGACGTGGACCTCGACCCGCCGGCCCAGACCACCGACGACGTGACGGCGATCCGCCAGGAGGCGCAGGTGCGGGCCGTGGTCGGCGCCCGCACGATGCTCACCTGCGCGCAGAAGACCAACAGCGGCTCCGACGTCCTCGGCGGCCTCGCGCGCGGCGCGCGGGCGATGCCCTCGGGCGGCGGGCCCAAGGCGCTGCTCGTGGTCAGCGACTTCGAGCAGTGGGACCAGCAGTTCGGGCTGACCGCCAAGTCGATCGCCACGCCCGAGGCCCGGAAGACCGCGGTCGAGAAGCTGCTCGGCCCGCGCGGGGTGCCGCCGCTGTCCGGGATGGACGTCTATCCGGTGGGTTACGGCATGAGCCGCCAGGCCAAGCCGGGCGAGTACGAGCCGTTCAACGCGTTCTGGACGGAGATCATGGTGGAAAGGGGCAAGGCTCGTGTCCACGACGACTACCGGCGCTGACCCGGAACCGACGCCCCGCCGCGCCCGGTTCGCCCGTCCGTTCCGGCGCCGGGCCGGTGCCGGCACGGCCGACGGCCAGGGCGTCCCGGCTCAGGCCGGGGTGCGGCGCCTGCCGCTGGTCGCGCAGAACAGGAACGAGGAGCGGGTCCGGAGCGTCGCCCGCGAGCGCGGCCGCGCCGTGGCCAGGGACGGTGTGCTCGACCCGTGGATCCTGGTCAGTGGCGACCGCGTGCCGTACTTCGCCGAGCTGGCCTCCGTACGCGACCATCTGCACGCCCGGATGGACCAGGAGGCCCTGGAGGAGGAGGCCCGGGCGCGCGCCGAGGACCAGCACGCCGCCGCGGTGGCCGCCGACGCCGAGAACGAGGTCCAGCGGATCGACCGCCAGTTGGCCGAGAACGATCGGTGGCTGGAGACCAACCGCCGACAGCTGGACCGGCTCGCGGCCCGGGCCGTGCGGGGGGAGCGCTTCCGCGACGGCGTCCGGCAGCGCGTCGAGGCACGCTGGCTGCGCCTCCGGTTCGGCGACGTCGCTCTCGCCGAGGGCGCGGAGGAACGGGGCCGCGGCGCGGAGCGGCAGGGCGGGGAGGCGGACGCCGAGGAGCCGGTCGGTTCCGGCGGCGTCGACGGAACGAAGCAGGCCGAGGCGGTCGAGACGGAAGCCGCGTCGCCCGACGGCGACGCGGAGTGGCAGAGCCTCGACGGGGATCCGGCGTCCGCCGGTCCGGGCGACCCGGCCGGCCGCCGGAACCCGGACGGCCCCGGTCCCCGGGACCCGTACGCCGACCCGTTCGCCGGCACGGACGCCGGCGTGCGCGAGCAGACGGACGCCGCCAGGTGGGAGGGCCTGCCGCACCGGCCCGGCCTGCCCCGGTGGATGGTGTGGAGCCTGCTGCTCGTCATCGCGGCCGTGGAGGTGCCGATCTACTGGATCGCGTTCCAGCCCTTCCACGGGGCGGGCAGCACCGAGTCGGACACCCTCTCGGGCACGCTCGCCGTCTCGGCGGCGATCGTCATGGTGGTGGTCCCCCACCTCGCCGGCCGCGCCCTGCGGGCCCGGCCCGCGACCGGCGCGACGCGGTGGGCGAACCTGCCCGCGCTCGCGCTGCTCGGCGTGTGGGCCTTCTCCACCTGGGCGCTCGGCTATCTGCGCACCAAGCTGGTCTTCCGGCACCGCGATCCGCAGACGCTGCCCACGGACCTCGGCGACGTGGCCGGGCTCGACCTGCGGCCGCCGCCGACCCTGGTGGACAGCATGCACCTCGAACAGACCACCGTCACCTGGATGTTCGTCGCGCTGCTCCTGCTGTCCGGCGGCATCGGCCTGCTGCTCGGGCTGTTGCGGGAACACCCGTACCTCGACAGCTACCGCTCCCATCTGGAGCGGGGCGCCCGCCTCCGGCGCGACCGGGAGGCCGCCGTCGCCGCCCTGGAGCGGGCGCGGGCGGTGGAGCGGTCGGCCGCCGGCCGCACCGGTCTGCGCGCGGAGACGAACAGGGCGCGGCAGCGGGCGACGACCGAGCTGTACGAGTCCGCGGCGAACGCGTTCCTGATGGGCGTGGCGGAGGGATCGAGGGATCCCGCGGTCACCGAGGCAGCCATGCGCCTGTCGAACGAGTGGCCGCTGCTCCCCTTCCGGTCCGCGGAGGGCACGGCACGCTGACGTCAGCCGTCGCCGCGGTCGCCGCCGTCGAAGACGCAGCCGACCGCGGCACCGCTGCCCATGCTGACCACGCCCACCGCCGGGTCGGCGCTGGCCCGCACGAAGCCGCCACCGTAGCCGTCGCCGTAACCGTCTCCGTAGCCGTCGTCCTCGGTGCCGCCGACGGCGTCGGGCGCGCCCACGTAGATGCCCCAGTTGAGGAAGAGTTCCCGCACGCCGCCGGCGCCGTCGGGGAACGGTTCGGCGACCGGGCGGACCCGGCGCTGGACCACGTACGGGCCGTTCATGGCCGAGGTGAGCCGGTGTTCCCATTCGGCCGGCCCGACCTGCCAGCCGGCGGTGATGCCGTGGCCGCCGTGCAGCAGGGTCGGCTTGAGGATCAGCTCGTCCTGGTGGGCGACGGCGTGGGCGAGCAGGTCGATCCGTGAGCCGGCGGGGTCGGTGGCGTGCGGGCGGACGTAACGGGTCCAGGGCAGGAGGCGGTCGACGCAGGCGAGTTCGGCGGCGTCGAACAGGGCGCGGTGCCGGTCGTCGGAGAGCATCGCCAGCGTGCCCTTGTTTCCGTACAGTTCCGCGTCCAGCCGGCTGAAGAGGCCGACGCGGCCCTGCTCGGCCGCGGTCAGGAGCGGCTCCAGCTGGGCCGCCGCCGCGGGGTCGGAGAGGTCTTCGGGCAGGAAGTAGCGGAAGACGACGTCGACGGCCCGGCCGTCGACCGTGGGGCGGCCGTTCGGGTACGTGAACTCGCCGAGGTCGCAGGCGATTCCGGCGACTCCGTGCTCGGCCAGCTTCCCGGCGAGCACCCGCAGCCGGGGCCCCACGACGGCGAAGTTGTCCGGGGTGTCCACGACGGCGACGACGGGCGGCCGGCCGGCGGGGATGTGGGCGGCGCACTCGGCGTACATGGTCCGCACCATGCAGGCGAGCGTGTCCCGGTAGCGGAGCCGGTGCCGGCGTACGAACTCCGCGAGGGGCGGGTACGCGAGCATCGCGCGGTTGATGTCGGCGTTCTCGAAGCCGCCGAGCGCGCTGGTGATGTTGAACTCGAGGAGCTTGAAGCCCGTGCCGTCGTGGTAGAGGTCGGCCCGGCCCAGCGGGTGGAGCGAGCCGGTCCGGGCGCTGCGGGTGATCAGCGCGGTCTGCAGGGGGTCCAGACCGACCGCCTCCGCCAGGGCGGTGATGCTGCCGTCGAAGACCCGCTCCGGCAGGGAGCGCAGCAGACCGTAGACGGTGTGCAGGTCCCGTACGACACCGGCGCGTTCGGTCTCGCCGAGGAAGGCGGGGCCGTTCAGGAACCGGTCCTGGTAGGCCAGGGTGAGTGTGGCGGAGTCGCGGGCGGCGGCCGTGGGGTGGACCGGCGACGCGTGGCGCGCGAGCTGCTCGCCGTACGTGTGGCCCAGCCGCGACCTGGGCGGCTCGGGCGGGCTCGTGGTCGTCATCGCAGGTCCTTTCCGAAGGCGGCCGCAGGGCCCGGTGTGCCGGGCGGCCGCTCCGCTCAGTCCGTCTCGGCGCGCTGCTCGGCGCGGGTGATCCAGTGGCGGCGGGCGCCCGCGAGGAGGGCCACCGCGACGACGGCCATGGCGACCGCGCCGGCGCCGAACACGGCGCGGGTGCCGACCTCGGCGGCGACGATGCCGCCGACGGCCGCGCCGATGGGCAGTCCGCCCCAGGCGACGAGGCGGTAGACGCTGTTGGCCCGGCCGAGCAGGTGCTGCGGCACCAGGGTCTGGCGCAGCACGACCACGACGACGTTCCAGGTCACCGTGCCGCAGGCGAAGATCGCGAGGGCCGCGCCGACCGCGTACGCCGAGGGCACGGTGGCCAGCACCGTCTCGCTGGTGGCGATGAGGACGGCGGTGGCCACCAACGCGCCTTCCCGGCCGAGGCGTTCGGACAGGGCGGGGGCGAAGCGTGAGGCCAGGACGGCTCCCACCGCCTGGCAGGCGAGCATCACGCCGTAGCCGAACGGGCTCAGGTGGAGCACTCGCTCGCTGTGCACGACGAGCACGGCGAGCATCGCGTTCCCGGCCATGTTGATCAGGCAGGAGATCAGGGCGAGGCTGCGCAGCAGGTGGTGCGAGTACAGCCACTTGGCGCCGGCCAGCATCTCCGACAGCACGCCCTCCGTCGCCGGCTTGGCGTCGACCGGCTTGGTGCGGCGGATGCGGCTGACCAGGACGGCGGAGCACAGGAAGGTGGCGGCGTCCGTGGCGAACGGCAGGGCCATCGCCACGCCGAAGAGCAGCGCGCCGACGAGCGGTCCGACGAACCCGGTGCCGGCCTCCTGCGCGGCCATGACGCGGGCGTTGGCGGTGGCGAGTCCGGCCTGCGGGGTGATGAAGGGGACGAGCACCTGGGCGGCGTTGCGGCAGAGGACCTCACCGGTGCCGAGCAGGAACATGCACGCGTAGAGCAGCGGCAGTCCGCCCCAGCCGCCGATGATCCCGGCGGCGAGCAGCGCGAGCAGGCAGGCCCGGGTGAAGTCGACGCGGACCATCATCCTGCGGATGTCGACGCGGTCGACGAGGAGTCCGGCCGGGATGCCGAAGAGGATGAACGGCGCGGTGAAGGCGACCGAGGCCGCGCCGATCAGGCGGGGGTCGTCGGTCAGCCGGGCGGCCAGCAGCGGTGCGGCGGCGATCGTGGCGCCGTCGCCCAGCGAGGACACGGCGGCGGACCACCACAGCCGGGAGAAGTCGCCTCCCAGCCGCGGGCGCTCGGGACCGGTCGTCTCGGTCGTGTCCGTCGTCGACGCGCTCATGACACCGCGGGGCGGCGCAGCCGGCAGTTCATGGTCTCCCCCTCATCGGTCCGCCGTACGGCAGGCGCACGGGCTCGCCGAGGATAGTCCGCCTTCGACGGCCGCGTCGAGGAAAAGATCAGCTTTGTTGATCAAGCCTGTCACCTGCGAATCCCAGCCGCAACACGTTCGAACTCCATTCAAGTAAGGGGGGTTTGAGTCAAACGCTCTTCTGGTATGTTCGCGGCCGCTGGCTGCTGAAACGGCGGCCGGCGCGGTGTCTGCGTGGGGGGCATGTCATCGACGGGGCTTTCGAAAACTGTGTGAAGACGTCTGGTTCGCGCCATCTTCGCGACCCGCGGCCGGGCGTCGGCTCCCCCGTGCCTGCAGTCAGGGCTGCCACAAGCAGCCGCACGCACATCGAACGGTGAGGACAACGCTCATGGGCCTGACGAACGCGCCTCCGGAGGTGGCCGAACCGGTGACGGTCGCCGTCATCGGCACCGGGGCGATCGGCCGGGACCTGGTCAGCAAGATCGACCGGTCACCCGCCCTCGACCTGCGGCTGGTGGCCGGACGCAATCCGGAGTCGGCGGGCCTGCGGTACGCCGAGCGCCTCGGCTACGCCACCACCGCCGCCGGCATCGAGGCCGTGCTGGCGCCCGCACGTCCCTTCGACGTGGTCTTCGACGCCACCAGCGCCGCGTCCCACCGTGACCACTGGCCGCTGCTCGAACCGCTCGGGACGCTGGTGATCGACCTGACACCCAGCAAGGTCGGGGAGATGGTGGCGCCCACCGTGACCGGGGTGTCGGCGACGACCGGGCGCAACGTCAACCTGATCAGCTGCGGCGGCCAGGCCTCCGTCCCGGTCGTGCACGCGCTCGCGGCCGAGTTCCCCGTCTCGTACGTCGAGGTCGTCTCCACCGTGGCCAGTGACGTCGCGGGCCGCGCGACCAGGCTGAACCTCGACGAGTACGTGGCGACCACCGGTCACGCCGTGACGGCGTTCTCCGGTGTCACGGACGTCAAGGCGATCCTCAACATCAGTCCGGCGGTGCCGCCGGCGACCTTCCGCACGGCCGTCCACGCCCTCATACCCGGCGCCGACCCGGCGGCGGTGCGCGCGGTGGCCGACCGGACGGCCGAGCAGGTGCGTTCCTTCGCGCCCGGCTACGAGGTCACCGCCTGTACCGCGGTCGGCGACCGGGTCACGATCACCCTCCAGGTGATGGCGCACAGCGACGTCCTTCCGCCGTACGCCGGAAACCTCGACATCATCAACTCCGCGGCCGTCATGGTCGCCGAGCAGCACGCGGCCCGGCTCGACCGGGCGGCCCGCACGGGGGTGGCGCGATGAGGCAGGTGCTGATCCACGACCCGACGCTGCGCGACGGCCAGCACGCCGTCCGGCACCAGCTCGGGGTGGCCGCCATCCGGAGCTACGCGGAGGCGGCGGACGCGGCGCGGATCCCGGTGGTGGAGGTCGGCCACGGCAACGGTCTCGGCGCCTCCTCGCTGCAGGTCGGCCTGGCCGCGGCGAGCGACGACGAGATGCTGTCGACCGTCCGGGAGGCGCTGCGCAACAGCCGGATGGGCGTCTTCATGCTGCCCGGCTGGGGCACCTCCGACGACCTGCGGAAGGCGATCGCGCACGGCGCCGACGTCGTCCGGATCGGCGTGCACGCCACCGAGACGTCGCTGGCCGAGCGCCACCTGGGCTTCCTGCGGGAGGCCGGCACCGAGGCCCACTGCGTGCTGATGATGAGCCACATGGCCACCCCGGACGAGCTGGCCGAGGAGGCCGCGCGGGCCGTCGGGTACGGGGCGCAGGGCGTGGGGATCATGGACTCCGCGGGTCACTTCCTGCCGGCGGACGTCACCGCGCGGATCGGCGCGATCGTCAAGGCCGTCGGCACCGTCCCGGTGATCTTCCACGGGCACGACAACCTCGGCATGGCCGTCGCCAACTCGGTGGCCGCCGCCGACGCCGGCGCCGCGATCATCGACGGCTGCGCCCGCGGCTTCGGCGCCGGGGCGGGCAACACCCAGCTGGAGGTGCTGGTCCCGGTCCTGGAGCGGAGCGGGTTCGCGACCGGCATCGACCTGTACGGGCTGCTCGACGCCGCCGACCTCGCCGAGCGCGAACTCATGCCCGCGCCGCCGGTGACCGCCTCGATGAGCATCGTCAGCGGCCTGGCCGGGGTGTTCTCCGGATTCAAGCACCGGGTCGTGGAACTCTCCGCGGCCGCCGGTGTGGACCCGCGCGACGTCTTCTTCGAGCTCGGCCGGCGGCAGGCCATCGCCGGCCAGGAGGACCTGATCGTCGACGTGGTGGCGGAGCTGAGCGGCCGCGGCACGACCGCCTGACGGCACCCCACCCGGCCCTTTCCCAAGGGCCCGGCCTTTTCCGAAGGGCCCCACTCGTTTCCGAAGGGAGGACAGACGACATGGCAGTTCCGGAGGCTGTGACCGGGTCGAACGGGTCGGCGGGCGTGGAGGTCGCCCGCATGTCGTTCGACGAATTCCTGGCCGTCGGCCCGCAGGGGCTGTACAAGGCCGACCGACCGGTGGTGATCGAGCTGCCGAAGAGCGTGCAAGGACTCGGCCGCGACGAAGTGGCCGCGCGGCTCGCCGAGATGACCGTCACCCTGTTCACCGAACCGGGCGACAAGAACCACCCGGGGCGCTGGGAGACGCGGGACATCAGGCTCCGCGAGTTCTTCGCCGACGAGCAGCTCCTGACCAGCAGCGACACCTGGCACCGCGTGGTGTCGAACATCCGCAGCAGCCCGGCCGACGTGAACGCCGTCATCGGCTTCGACGCCGAGGAGTTCTTCGGCTACGGCGACAGCCTGTACGCGGCCAACCTGTGGATCAGCCACCGCGGCGTGTTCACGAAGAACCACTTCGACGAGTTCGAGAACTTCAACATCGCCCTGGAGGGCCGCAAGCGCTTCATCATCGCGCCGCCCGGCGTACGGGACTACTACCCGCGCTCGGTGCTGCGCGGATTCGGCGACAAGTCGAAGGTGTTCGACCTCGACGACGTCGATCTGAAGCGCTACCCGAGGCTGGCGGCCAAGCTCGCCCAGCGCCGTGACTTCGTCCTCGAACCCGGCCACATGCTCTACCTGCCGCTCGGCTGGTGGCACCAGGCCGAATCGCTGGACGAGATGAACATCAACGTCAACTTCTGGCTCAAGTCGAAGAAGATCCTCCGCAGGCCGCACGTGCTCGGCGTCGCGCTGTACACGTACGCCTACCGGAGATTGAAGGGCGTCTACAGCTACCGTCCCACCGAGGTGAACTCCTGATGAGCGAGCGCAAGACCATCACCCCCACGCACAAGTACCGCAACAACGACCGGCTTATCGGGATCGGCAACGAGTTCTGGAACATGTCCTACGAGCACGGGGTCGCCGGCATCGTCGGCGACCTCGAGGACGGCGTGTTCCACATGCCCGACGGGCACGAGTTCGTCAACTTCACCGTCTGCTCCTACCTGGACCTGGACACCCACCCCAAGGTCATCGACGGCGCCGTGAACTCGCTGCGCCGCTTCGGCGTGCTCGACCACTGCATCCCGCGCACCCGCGTCCAGACCCCGGTGCTGCTGGAGCTGGAGGAGTCGCTCGGGGAGCTGTTCGGCGCGATGGTGATCAGCGCCATCTCCACCGCCGCCGCCAGCACCGGCCTGCTGCCGATCATCGCGTCGGGCCACCTCGGCAACGGCACCCGGCCGCTGATGGTCTTCGACAAGAACGCCCATGTCTCGATGGCCAACGCCAAGCCGAGCTGCGCCGACGAGACCGAGGTGGTCACCTGCCGCCACCACGACCTCGACTTCCTCGAGGACATGTGCCGCACCTACGAGCGCGTCTGCTACGTGGTCGACGGCTCGGACAGCCTCGGCGGCTACGCGCCCGTCGCCGAACTGGCCGAACTGCAGGACAAGTACGGCATGATGGTCTTCTACGACGACTCGCACTCGCTGTCCGCGTACGGCGAGCGCGGCATCGGATACGTCCGCTCGCACTCCCCGGTCCTCGACGAGCGGACCATCACCGTGGCGACGCTCAGCAAGGGCTTCGGCGCCGGCGGCACGGCCATCCTGCTCGACGGCTACCCGCAGGAGACGCGGCGCCTGATCGAGCGCTTCGCGGGCCCGCTGGGCTACTCGCAGAAGATGAACGCGGCCGCCGTCGGCGCGGCGATCGCCTCGGCCGAGATCCACCGCACCGACGAACTCACGCAGCTGCAGGGGCGTCTGCGCTCCAACATCGCGCTGTTCGACTCGCTGGTCACGACCGAGCAGGCCGCGAGCACGTACCCGATCCGCGTGGTGCCGATGAGCGACGAGACCGTCGTCGACGCCGCCAAGCAGGTCTTCGCGGCCGGTTTCTACACCTCGCCGGTGTTCTTCCCGATCGTCGCCCGCGGCACCGCCGGACTGCGCGTGATGCTGCGGGCGGGCCAGACCGAGGAGCAGATCAAGCGGCTCGCCGCCGCGCTGATCGAGGCCGGGGCACGGCCGGCGGCCGCGCGGCCCGAGTCGGTGGTCCGGTGACCGGAGCCGTACGGGCGGTCCCGCGCAGCATCCTCTACACGCCCGCGCTCTCCCTCGAGCGGGTGACGAAGGCCTGGTCGTACGACGCGGACGTCCACCTGATCGACCTGGAGGACTCCGTACCGCCCGCCGAGAAGCCGGCCGCCCGCACGGTCTGCCGGGCCGCGCTGGAGAAGGCGCCGCGGCCGGCGAACGTCGGCGTGCGCATCAACGAGCTCGGCGGCATGGCCGCGGTCCACGACGTGCTGATGCTGGCCGAGAGCCCGGTGAAGCCCGGCATCGTCGTGATGACGATGGTGACCTCGGGCGCCGAGATCGAGCTGCTGCGGCGCATGCTGGCGTCCGGCGGGGCGCACCCGGAGATATACGTGACGGTGGAGACGGTCGAGTCGGTCACCGCCATCGACGAGATCGCGCGCGCGGCCGACGGCCTGGTCCTCGGCTCGGCCGACCTGGCCGCCACGCTGGGCGTCGAGATCACCTGGGAGGCCATGCTGGCCGCCCGCCAGGCGATGGCGATGGCCTGTGCCCGGTACGGGACGGCGTGCATCGACACCGCCAACTTCCGGCTCGCCGAGCCGGAGGTCCTCGCGGCGGAGACCACCCGGGTGAAGGGCCTCGGCTTCCACGGCAAGGTGACCGTGCACCCGGCCGAGCTCGACGTGATCAACCGGATCCTGGGGCCCCGCCCGGACGAGCTGGCGCTCGCCCGGCGGGTCGCGGAGGCCGTGGCGGCGGCCGACGGCGGCATCGCCGTCGTCGACGGCAACATGGTCGGCCCGCCGTTCGCCCGGCGGTCCCGGGACACCGTGGCGCGCGAGGACGCCTGGACGAGCCGCTTCGGCCGCGAGGGTGACGGCGTCGGTGGAACGGGCGGGGCCGCATGACCGCACCGCTGATGGTCGGCGCCGCCGACATGGCCGGCGTCCGGCGCATGACCCGGGTGATCGACGTGCTCGGCGAGATGTTCACGGACCTCGCCGGCGGCCGGACCCGCTCCCCCGCCCGGACCGTCGTCGAACACGGCGACCAGCGGGTGCTGCTGGTCAGCCCCGCCGTCTGGGAGCAGCGCGGGGTGGGCAGCGTCAAGGTCACGACGCTGACCCCGGACAACCCGGTCCGCGGGCTGCCGCTGATCCACGGGATCGTCGCGCTCACCGATCTGGCGACCGGGCGGATCACCGCCCTGCTCGACGGCGCCGAGCTCACCGCCGTCCGTACCGGCGCGGTCGCCGCGCTCGCGACCCGTCGGTGCACGGCCGAGGACGCCGACGAGCTCGCGGTGATCGGCGCGGGAGTGCAGGCGGAAGCCCTGATCCGGGCGGTGACGGCGGTACGCCCGGTCCGCGGCGTCCGGATCCACTCGCGCACCCGCGCCCGCGCCGAGCAACTCGCCGACCGGGTACGGGAGACCGCGTCGCGGCCGGTCCGCGTGACGGTCTGCGCCACCGCCAAGGACGCCGTCAGCGACGCGCCGATCGTCTGCACGGCCACCTCGACCGACGACGCCACACCCGTGGTGGAGGCGGACTGGGTGGCCGCCGGGGCGCATGTGAACGTGATCGGCGGTACGCACCCGGACGCGATCGAGGTCGAGCCGGCCCTGCTCGCCGGTGCCGTGACGATCGTCGAGGAGCGGGCCGCGGCGCTCGACGGCGCGGGTGAGGTCCGGGCCGCGCTGGCCGGCGGCCTGATCACGGCCGACGACCTGTACGAGCTGGGCGGGCTCGCGGGCGGCGCGGCCGATGTCGTGGGCCGGACCTCGGTGCTGCGCACGGTCGGGATGGCCATCGAGGACACCGCCGCCGCGGTGGCGCTGTTCGAAGGGGTGGCGGATGGACACGTATGAGAACCCTGTCCTCGTCGAGGACGCCGGCGCGGACCGCGGTCACCCGTGGTTCGGCCGGCACCGGCTGAGGCCCGCGGCGCCGGCGGAGACGATCCGGCGGATGCTGCGGCACGAGCTCCGGGACACCGGCTGGCCGTACCAGCCCCTGCTCCCGGCGGCGCCGATGGCGATCCCGCGCGCGTCCTACGCCGAGGTGTTCCGGGCGAGCGTCGCGCTGACCGGGCTGCTGCGCCGTACCGCCCTGGAGACCGGGCCCACCACGGCCGACCGGCTGGCGGCCTACGGCATGCCCGGCACCGAGGACCGGCTCTGGCTGGCCGACCCGTTCGCCGACGAGCGGTACGCCGACTGCGTGGTCCGGCCGGACCTGGTGATCGGCCCCGACGGGCCGCGGTTCCTGGAGTTCAACGTCAGCGGCGCGCTCGGCGGCGTCGTCGAGACGCAGAGCCGGCTCTCGGTGTGGCGCAGGCTGCACGCCGACGCGGACGGCCGGACGCCGTTCAGCTCGCACAGCCCCTTCGCCGTACGCGCCGAGATGTTCCGGTCGCTCGGCGCCGAGCTGGGGGTGGCGCCGCGGGTGGCCGTCGTCGGCAGCGCCCGGGTGAACGGCGTGGAGCGGCGGTACTTCGAGATGGAGGCCGACCACTACAACAGTCACGGCCTGGCCGCGCGCTTCTTCGAGCCGGAGGAGCTGCACGAGGCGTGGGACTGCGCCCCGCACCTGCGTTACGGGATGGGGCTGCGGAACTTCACCATCCCGGACTGGCTGGAGGTCGGTCTCGACACCGCGCCGGTCCAGGACGCCCTGGACAACGGCTGTCTGCTGGTGGGCACCCAGACGTCGACCTTCATGCACAGCAAGGTCACCATGGGTCTGCTCTCGGAGGGGCGGCCCTGGATGACGGCGGCCGAGCGCGCCCTCGTCGACCGGTATCTGCCGTGGACGCGGGTCCTCGCGGAGCGGAAGACCGAGCGCGCGGGCCGGACGGTCGATCTGCTGCCGTTCGTCCTGGAGAACCGGGAGCTGCTGGTGCTCAAGGCGGGCCTCGGTGAGAGCGGCAAGCAGGTGGTCATCGGCCGTGAGGTCGAGCAGGCCGGCTGGGAGTCCGCCGTCGGCGAAGCCGTCGACTGCGGCACGAGCATCGTGCAGGAGTTCGTGGCGCCGCAGACGTGCCGGGTCGCGCTGATCGCCGACGGCTGCGACGAGCCGTACGAGGCCGAGGTCGCCCCGGTGCTCGGCCCGCTGCTGTTCGGCGGGCGCCCGGCCGGGCTGTTCTGCCGCTTCTTCGGCGACGGTTCGGCCGGGATCGTCAGCGTCCGCGGGCACACCAGCAGTTCCGACAACGTGACGGTGGCCGTCTGACGGCGCCGCCGCCCGTGTCCCGCCTCTCCCTCCCGGCGCGCGCCCCGCGCGCCGGGAGCCCTTCACCGACATCACCGGAGTGACACCGCATGACCCTGCGCCGCGTCAATGACAACGAGTACGTCGAGGAACACGGCGGGGACTACGAGGACTTCGAGCCCGGCATGGTGATCCGGCACTGGCCCGGCCGCACCCTCTCCGAGGCCGACAACACCTGGCTGACCCTGCTCACGATGAACCAGCACCCGCTGCACTTCGACCAGCACTACGGAGCCGGCGCCGAGTACGGGAAGGTCCTGGTCAACAGCGGCATCACGCTGTGCCTGATCGGCGGGATGACCGTGCAGGCGCTGTCCGCCCGGGCGGTGGCCAACCTGGGCTGGGACCGGGTCCGGCTGAAGGAGCCGGTCTTCGTGGGCGACACGCTCTACGCGACGAGCCGGATCCTCGGCAAGCGCCTGTCGAAGTCCCGGCCGGGACAGGGCATCATCACGGTGGAGACGACGGGCACGAAGTCGACGGGCGAGACCGTGATCGTCTTCGAGCGGTCGTTCATGGTCCGCTGCCGCGGCGGGCAGGGCACGGCCGAGGGCGACGCTACGGTTTTGTGATCGCCATTTTTCATGGTCAGGTGCTCGTGAAGTCGACGGGCCTGACAGGATGTTGGGCATGCCGAGCGAGAATCAACCCAAGGCCGGCCACCGCGGTATCCCCGCGAGCGCCGAGTTCCGCGAGTTCATCGCCTCCGGGTGGGCCACCGACGACCGCCCGCCGACGCCCCGTGACGAGGTCGCCGACCCCGCGGCCCGCCGCCGGGCGGCTCTCTCCGAGCGGTTCCCCGGCGAGCGGCTCGTCCTTCCCGGCGGCGGCCTGAAAGTACGCAGCAACGACACCGACTACACCTTCCGGCCGCACACGGCCTTCGCCCACCTGTCCGGGCTCGGCGCGCACGCCGAACCCGACAGCGTCCTGGTCCTCGATCCCAGGCCCGAGGGCGGCCACCAGGCCGTCCTGTACACCCGTCCGCCGGCCCCGCGGGACAGCGAGGAGTTCTACGCCGACTCGCGGTACGGCGAGTTCTGGGTCGGCTCCCGCGAGACCCTCGCCGACCTCGAGTCGCGGCTCGGGCTCACCGCCCGCCACATCGACTCGCTCGCCGACGACCTCGCCAAGGACGAGGCCGCCGCCCGGCTGCGCGTGGTCCGGTCGGCCGACCCGCGGCTCGCCGAGCTCGTCGACGCCACCCGCACCCAGGCCGGGTCGACGCTGACCGGCCCGGAGCAGGAGGAGGCCGACGACGAGCTGGCCCGTCACGTGTCCGGGATGCGGCTCGTCAAGGACGCGTGGGAGGTCGGCGAGATGCGCAAGGCGATCGCCGCCACCCACAAGGGCTTCGAGGCGATCATCACCACCCTGCCGGAGGCGGTGCGCAAGGGCCGCGGCGAGCGGTGGGTCGAGGGCGTCTTCGGCCTGTACGCCCGGCACGAGGGCAACGGGGTCGGATACGAGTCGATCTGCGCGTCCGGCGACCACGCCAACACCATCCACTGGACGCGGAACACCGGCGAGGTCCGCGAGGGCGACCTGATCCTGGTCGACGCCGGCGTGGAGATCGACTCCCTGTTCACCGCCGACATCACCCGCACCCTGCCGGTGTCCGGCCGCTTCACCGACGTCCAGCGCAAGATCTACGACGCGGTGCACGAGGCGCAGCAGGCCGGCATGGAGGCGGTGAAGCCGGGCAACCGGTTCAGCGACATCCACGCCGCGGCCAACCGGGTCATCGCACGCCGCCTGCACGAGTGGGGGCTGCTGCCCGAGGGCGTCACCCTGGAGCAGACCCTCGACCCGGAGCGCGGCGGCTGGCACCGGCGCTGGATGGTCCACGGCACCTCCCACCACCTGGGCATGGACGTGCACGACTGCCAGCTGCTGCTGCGCTCGGAGTACATGGACGGCGAGCTGAAGCCGGGCATGATCCTCACGGTCGAGCCGGGCCTGTACTTCAAGGCCGACGACCTGTTCGCGCCGGAGGAGTTCCGTGGCATCGGGGTGCGCATCGAGGACGACGTGCTGGTGACCGAGGACGGTTACGAGAACCTGTCCGCCGCGATGCCGCGCGGTTCGTACGAGGTGGAGGAGTGGATCGCGCGGGTGTCGCGCTAGCACCCGTACGAGCGAGTCGTGGGCGGCGCCCGGGGGCGGCGGGCGGGGGGGGGGCGAGGAGGGGGGAGGGGAGA
>NZ_JBSGIW010000048.1:20042-58390 GCF_053605265.1 Streptomyces sp. NPDC003943
CCGGTGTTCCGGCAGGGGCACGCCTGTCCTTCGGTGCCTCAGGCCGAGCGGCGGACGGGCTCCGGGAGACTGCCGGAGGGGCTGCCGGTCAGCCTGGCGCGCAGTTCGGTGAGCAGGTCGAGGAGGCGGCCGGTCGGGTCCTGGCCGGCGAGGACGCGCAGCAGGTCGAGCTCCTGGCGGTACCAGGCCAGGGTGCTCTCACGGATCGCGCGGTGTTCCGCGAGTTTGAGCTGCGCGCTCAGGACGCCGGTGTAGTGGGCCACCAGGCGCTGGACGTCCTTGGCGGAGTCGACCGGGTAGGGGCCGAGGACGGATTCCGGCCAGTCCTGGCAGAACAGCCGGACCAGTTGCGGCACCCGGTACCGGTCGCCGTCCAGCGCCTCGACGAGCCCCGCGTGGATGAGCGACTCCGCGACCGTGTCGGCCTCGGCCTTCGAGTCGAGCAGCCCGGCCAGGGCGTCGCCGCTGACGACGGGCACGTCCAGCTCGCTGAGCACGCACAGCGCCCCGAGGGCGGCCGGGGTGCCGATGCGGCGGACCAGGCGGACTCCGGCGCAGATGCTGGCACGCATGCTGAACCGGTCGAAGGTCAGCAGGTCGAGGCGGTCCTTGGGCTCGGCCAGCCGGGTCGCCAGGACGTCCACGGACCAGTCGGGCCGCCGGGCGAGCCGGGCGGCGGCGATGCGCAGGGCGAGCGGAAGGTAGTCGCACATGCGGGCGACGGCCGCCAGGGCGGCGCGGCTTCCGGCGCGGTTCGGGCCGGCGTAACGGTGCAGCAGTTCACCGGTGTCGGCGATGCTGAGCCGGCCGAGCCAGATCTGGTTCATGCCGCAGGCGACGGCCAGCGCCGGCCGGCCGACGACGAGGACCGCGCACTCGCTGCTGCCGGAGAGCAGGGGCCGTACCTGGTCGGCGTCCACGACGTCGTCGACCACCACGAGGATCCGGCGGGTCGCCGCGAGGGCGTGCCAGCGGGCCGCCGCGCCGTCGAGGTCGGCGGGTATCTCCCGGTCCGGCAGGCCGAGGGCGCGCAGCAGCCGGTGGAGCGTGTCGAGCGGGGTGGTCGGGGAGCGGGGCGAGCTGCCGCCGAGGTCGAGGTAGACCTGGCCGTCGGGGAAGCGGTCGGCGACGAGGTGCCCGGCGCGCAGGGCGAGCGCGGTCTTGCCGACGCCGCCCGAGCCGTGCACCGCGCAGAGCGTCTCGCCCGCGCGCAGGCGCTGCACCAGGGTGGCGAGCTCCTCGTCCCGGCCGACCAGGAAGGTGGGTTCGGGGGGCAGCCGGGGCGGCTCCGCGCCCTCGGCCCGCACCGCCGGGCCGGGGGCCGGCTCGGCCTGGAGGAGCAGTGTGGGGTCTTCCTGGAGGATGCGCTGGTGCAGGTCGCGCAGCGGCTTGCTGGGTTCGATGCCGAGTTCCTTGACGAGCAGATGGCGCAGGTCGTGGTAGGTGCCCAGGGAGTCCGCCTGCTGGCCGGTGCGGTAGAGGGCGAGCATCAGGTGTTCGTGGAGGCGCTCGCGGAGCGGGTACTGCGACACGATCTGCTTGAGGTCGGGCAGTACGGCCTCGTGCTGTCCGAGGCCGACCTGGGCGCCGAGCCGTGCCTCGATGACGGAGAGCCGGGACTCCTCCAGGCGGGCCGTCTCGGCCATGACCGACGGGGTCAGCGGTACGTCGAGGAGCGGGCTGCCGCGCCACAGGTCGAGCGCGGCGGTGTAGCTCTCGACGGCGCCGGCGAGGTCGTGGGCCTCCATCCGGCGGCGTCCGGTGCGGACGTGGCACTCGTACTCGTGGATGTCGACGGCGCCCTGCCCGACGACCAGTTGGTAGCCCGGTGCCCGGGTGACCAGGTGTTCGCCGAGCGGGTCGCCGAGCAGCCGCCGCAGCCGCCACACGTATCCGGCGAGGAGCCGGTTGGCGCTGCCGGGCGGGTTGTTGCCCCACAGCTCGGAGATGAGCTGTTCGGAGGGGACCACCCGGTTGCCGTTGAGTACGAGCAGGGTCAGGAGGGTGCGCTGCTTGGCCGCACCGATGCCCGTCCACTCCCCGTTGGTGTGCACCTCGAAGGGTCCGAGGACCCGGAACCGGTGTCCGGTCGCTCCGGTGCCGTTGCTGGTGGTGTTGCTGCTGCTGGTGCTGGTGCTGTCGCTGGTGTCGGTGCTTGCGTGGGGGGTTGGTGCGCTCATCGACTTCTGCCTTCAGTGGCGTTCTTCGGAGGCGTGGCGTCGTGCGTCAACGGCCGAGCATCGCCCCGCCGTTGATGTGCAGGATCTGACCGTGGACGTACGCGGCCTCGGGCGAGCACAGGTAGCGGATGGCGGCGGAGACCTCCTGCGGGGTGCCGCCCTGCTTGGTGAGGGTGGCGTTCACCCGGGAGGCGACGAACGCGGGCGTCGCGCGCTCCCCGAAGAACTCGGTGTCGGCGACGTAGCCGGGTGCCACGGCGTTCACGGTGATGCCCTCCGCGCCGACGCGCTGGGCGAGTTCGTAGACGTACGCGTGCAGGGCCGCCTTGGATCCGCCGTAGGATCCCGGGCCGCGCACGGCGGCGATCGAGGACAGGTGGACGACGCGGCCGCCGGGGCGGCGCATCGCGGGCAGGAGGGCCTCGGTGAGCAGGACGGCGGTCAGCGTGTTGGCCTTGAAGTTGCGCAGGTAGCCGTCGGCGATCTGCTCCAGGGTGTCGCCGGCGTCCGGGGCGACGTTCCCGCCGGCGTTGGTGACGATCACGTCGACCGGGCCGGCGCCGGAGATCCGCGCGGCCGCTTCGGCGGCGTCGGCCGGGAGGGACAGGTCCGCCCGGATCCAGCTGACCCGGTCGGTGTCGTGGCGCTTGTTCACCGCGTCGGCGGCGTCGCGCAGGACGTCCTCGCGCCGTCCGATGATGATCACCTCGTCGCCGGCGGCGGCGAAGTCCTCGGCCGTCACCAGGCCGATGCCGGTGCCGCCGCCGGAGACCACCACGCGGCGGGGGGTGTGGCGGGCGTCGTTCAGTGCGTTCACATCTGCTCCTCGAAGGGGCCCGGTCCGTCGCCTTGGACCGGGCCCTTGTCATCTTTCCGGGTCATGCCTCTTTCGGGTCATGCCGCTTTCGGTCATGCCGCTTTCGGTCATGCCGCGTTCTGGGCATGGGCTTTCCGCATCACTCCGCGGCGCGGCCGGCCGCGAGGGGTTCCGCCCGTTCGCGTACCGGAGGGGTGTCCTCGATGTGCCAGGCGGCCAGTTCGCGCTCCCGGCCGAGCTCCAGCTCGGTGGGTACGGTGCGGCGCATCGCCGCCCGCAGCATGGGCGCGGCCATGATCGAGGTCACGACGGCGACCAGCACGAGCAGGGTGTAGACGGCGGGGCTGAGGATGCCGCTGCGCAGCCCCACGTTGGCGACGATGATCTGCACCACGCCGCGCGCGTTGAGTCCGGCACCGATGGCGAAGGCGTCCCAGCGCGGGACCCCGCTCAGCCGGGCGCCGAGGTAGGCGCCGCCCAGCTTGCCGACGATGGCGATCGCCAGGATGGCGAGCCCGGCGAGCAGCACGGTGGGCCGGGCCAGTGCCGTGAGGTCGATCCGCAGGCCGGCGGTGGCGAAGTACACCGGGGCGAACACGGACATGACGATGGTCCGCAGCGGGGCGAGGCTGGCGGCGGGCAGCAGCGAGATGGTGGCGAGGCCGACGACGAAGGCGCCGAACACCGCCTCCAGGTGCAGCGACACGGCCGCCCCGGCGCCCAGGAGCAGCAGGATCACCAGGACGGCGCAGTTCCGGCCGGTCGTGCCCCCGGCGCCGGAGTCGCGTTCCGGAAGCCGCTTGAGCAGGGGCGCGATCAGGAACCTGACGGCCAGCGCCACGCCGCCGGTGAACAGCACGAGCGACAGGGCGGAGTGGCCGAGGGCGGCCGCCATGCTGCCGCCGGTGCCCATGGCGACGATCGCCGACAGCGCGAACCAGGCGGCGGCGTCGTCCACCATGCCCGCGGCCAGGGTGAGCTGGCTGGTGTTGCGGTGCAGCAGCCTCATGTCGGCGAGCGTCTTCGCGATGACCGGCAGGGCGCTCACGGCCAGCGCCACGCCGATCATCAGGGCGAAGACGGTACGCCCGCCGTGCGCCGCCAGGCTGTCGGGCATCAGGCTTTCCGGGGCGAGGTATCCGGCCCCGACACCGAGGCCGAAGGGCAGCACCAGGCCGGCGAAGGCGGTGATCCCGACCGACCGGGTGTGCCGTTTGATCATCGCCATGTCCAGGTGCCCGCCGGTCATGCCGACGAGCAGGATCACCCCGAGCTGGCCGACGCCGTCGAGCAGGGCGGCCTGGTCCGGGCCGCCGGGGATGAAGTGCTCGGCGAGGCCCGGGGCGACGTTGCCGAGGACGGAGGGGCCGACCAGGACGCCGACGAGGAGTTCACCGACGACGACGGGCATCCCGAAGCGTCCGGCCAGGCGTCCGAAGAGCAGCGCCAGGGTGAGGAGCGCGGCCACCTGGAGCAGGAAGACCATGAGCTGGGGTGCCGGCAACCCTGGCATGGTCACGGCGGCGAGGTTCATGAGTGTGCGGTGCCCTTCTGCGGCGGAACCGTCCTGGTGCCCCTGCCCTGCAGGTAGTCGGCGGCCTTGCGGGTGATGCCGCGGGTCAACGCGGCCGAGGCGCCGAGGTGTTCGGCCGGGTCGAGTACGTGGTCGAGGTCGAGGTCGCCGAGCTCGGAGACCACCTTCGGGTGCCGTTCGAGGACCTCCCGGAAGGGGACGCCCTCCTCGCGGGCGGTCTGGCTGATCTCGTACACCACGTGGTGCGCGGCCTGCTTGCCCAGGCGCTGCGCCAGGGTGAGCATGAGGGCCTCGGTGGTCACCTGGTGGGCGACGGCGGTGACGTTCTCCCGCATGCGGTCCTCGTGGACGATGAGGCCGCTGACGATCTGCCGGAAGATCTCGCAGGCGGCGAGGGTGTGGTGGGCCACGTCCGGTACGCAGGCCCACTCCAGGCGCAGCGACCGGGAGTCGCGCTCGTGGTCGCCGATCATCGCGGTGAGGGCCGTGGACACCTGGGCGGCGGCGAGGCGGGCCATGACGACGACCTGCTCGCACCGCTCCGGGTTGCGCTTGTGCGGCATGGTGCTGCTGCCGACCTTGCCGAAGCTCCAGGCCTCGGAGACCTCGCCGAACTCCTGGCGGGACAGGGTGCGGATCTCGTCGGCGGCCCGGCCCATGGTCCCGGCGACCATGGCGAGGACGGAGGCGTACTCGACGATCCGGTCACGGGCGACGTGCCAGCCGATCAGCGGGGCGTGCAGACCGAGGCGCTCGGCGAACCTGGCGAGGAGCTCCTGGCTCTGCTCGCCCAGGCCGGCCATCGTCCCGGCGCCGCCGAAGAGCTGGGCGACGAGGACGCGCTCACGGGCCTCGCGCAGCCGCTCGGTGTGCCGGAGCAGTTCGTCCAGCCAGCTGGCCGCCTTGAGCCCGAAGGTGATGGGCAGCGCCGGCTGGGCGTGGGTGCGGCCCAGGGCCAGCGTCTCGGCGTGCTGGTCGGCGAGCCGCGCGACGTGCGTGATCGTCTCGTCGAGCAGCCGCTCCAGCTCGTCGAAGACGTCCCGCAGTTCCAGGGACTGCGCGGTGTCCTGGATGTCCTGGGTGGTGGTGCCGAAGTGGATGTACTGGCCGGCCTCGCCGTCGCACGCCCGCTCCAGGACGCGCAGCAGGCCGACGAGCGAGTGGCCGGACTCCAGGGTGGCCTTCTTGACCTCCTCTGGGTCGACCCGCTCCACGGTGGCGGCCTCCGCGATGCGTTCGGCCGCCCAGGCGGGGATGATCCCGAGGTCGGCCTGGGCGAGGGAGAGCTGGGCCTCCACGGTGAGCCAGCGCTGGATGCGACAGGTGTCGCAGAATATGGCGCGGCTCTCCTGGGTGGCGTAGCGGTCACCGAGCAGGAAGGAGTCGGTGATGTGCCCCCGGTCGTGGGAGCAGGGGGTCGTCGCCGCCGGGGCTTCGGCGGACTGGGCGGACTCGGTGGATTCGGCTTCGAGGGTGGCTTCGAGCAGGGTCGACACTGCCGTGGACTGGGCTGACAGGGACATTTCCGTCTCCAGATTGCGACCGTCTTTGAGGGGGGTTGGGGGCGTCCGGCCGGGAGGCGGACGCCGTTGCGGGATGTCAGACCACGGAAAGCGCCCTGGCCAGCAGCGGGCTGTTGCCGTAGGCGCGGGCGCCGCCCACCGCTCCGGCCGCCGTCTCCTGCGTCGCCTGACGTTCGGCGACTTCGCGTACGAGCGTGTTCTCGAGCCTGCTGGTGCTGATCAGCTGTCCGGTGAGTTCGTGCATCATCGCCGCGACCAGATCGAGGGTGTGCCGGGGTGTGCCGATGCGTTCGGGCCCGAAGAGCGCCTCCATGGACGCCGAACCGCCGATGCCGCCGATGAAGTCGGGTACGACGAGCACCCCGCGCTCGTGCAGGGCCCGCTCCACCGGCTCGCTCAGGCCGTTGTTCGCGCCCACCACGACGACGGAGGCGGGAAGCTCCGCCGCCTGCTCCGGGGTCATCGCGTTCTCCGCCGCCGCGAGGACGAGCACGTCGCACGGCTGCGTGAACACGGCGTCCGCGGGCAAGATCGTCACTTCCGGAGCAACGTCCGAGACGCGCAGCCCGTTACGGGTGCCCAGCATGGCCTTGATGTCGAGGGCGGACCCGTCGGGGCGGGCGGCGCAGCCGAACTGGTCGGCGACCGCGCCGAACACGGCTCCTTCCTCGGCGAGCGTGTAGGCGGCGGCCCGGCCGAGGTTGCCGAATCCCTGCAGGGAGCAGGAGACCGGGCCGGTGAGGCCCGCGGCGCGGGCGGCCGCGAGGGCGGCGTGGGCTACGGCGTGCCCGGCCCGGCGTTCGCCGAGGGTGAGGGAGCCGACCGGGGCGTCCAGGAGCCGGAACCGGGCGAAGAACTCGTCGTCGCTCAGGCCCTGGGCCCGCTTGATCGCGTACTTGATGGACGGGATGCCCAGCCGGCGTGCGGCCGCGTCGAGTTCGTCGAAGCGGGTGCCCATGTCGCAGCCCATGCTGAACCTGGTCAGCAGCTGCTCGCGCAGGAAGGCGAGGAAGCGCTCCATCGCCGCCTTGCTGCCGGGGGCGGCCGGGTCGTAGTCGAGACCGCACTTGGCCCCGTCGACCGAGATGCCGAGCACCCGCTGCTTCAGGGTCATGCGCGCGGCGAGCGAGGACAGGGTCTGCGCGGTGAGACCCGGCTGCATACGGCAGCCGCCCGCGGCCATGCGCGCCGACGTCGTGTCGTACACCAGCCAGCCGGTGAAACCCTCGACGGGGTCGACGTACTCCAGGATCTCACTCACTGACGTCATCCTCTCGGTTCGGCGTCGGGGCGTCGGCGGCCGGGGCGGCGGTGACCGGGGCGTCGGCGGCCGCGGCGGCGAGGAAGGCGGCGACGTCCGCGCGGGTGACGACGCCCTCGACGAGGCCGTCGCGCAGGACGAGGACGGTGTCGTCACCGCCCACCAGGGCCAGGGCCTGTGCCACCGGCTGTCCGGCCCCGGCGAGGGGCAGCGGCGGCCCGGCGAGCGCGCCCACCGGCTGCTCGAGTACGCGGACGTCGGCGGCCAGGGCCTCGGTGATCGCCCGCGCGGTGATCGTGCCGGTGACCTCGGCGAGCCGGACGGGTGCCGTGGCCCGGGTCACCGGCAGCGCGGGCAGGTGATGGCGGCTCAGCAGGGCGAGGGCGGTCGCCAGGGTGTCGTCGGGGGTGACGGCGGGCAGCGCCGGACGCGCGGTGACGCCCGCGAGGACGTCGCCCAGCACCGGGCCGGCGCCGGAGCCGTCCGCGGTGCCTTCACCGGTGTCGAAGCCGCGGGTGGCCATCCAGGTCTCGTTGAAGATCTTGGAGATGTAGCCGCGGCCCGAGTCGGGGACGAGCACCACGACGACGTCCTGCGGCCCGAGCCCGGCCGCGACCTCCAGGGCCGCGGCGACGGCCATGCCGCCGGAGCCGCCGACCAGCATGCCCTCCTCGCGGGCGAGGCGGCGGGTCATCTCCAGGGCGGCGGCGTCGGAGACCGGGATCAGCCGGTCCGCTACCGCCGGGTCGTAGGAGGCGGGCAGCGTCGGCTGTCCCACGCCCTCCAGGAGATACGGCCGCAGGGCCGGGGAGGTGTAGACGGAGCCGTCCGGGTCGGCACCGACCACCGTGACGGCGCCGGAGGAGACCTCCTTGAGATAGCGCCCGGTGCCGGACAGGGTGCCGCCGGTGCCGACGCCCGCGACGAAGTGGGTCACCCGGCCGTCGGTCTGCTTCCAGACCTCGGGGCCGGTGGTCCCGTAGTGCGTCCGCGGGTTGGCCGCGTTGGAGTACTGGTCGAGCAGCAGCCCGCCGGGGATCTCCGCGGCCAGGGCGCGCGCCCTGTTGCGGTAGAAGTCGGGGTGGTCGAAGGGTGCCGTGGCCGGACACACCACGACCCGGGCGCCGTACGCGCGCAGCAGGTCGATCTTCTCCGGGGACACCTTGTCGGGGCAGGTGAAGACCACGGAGTAGCCGCGCTGGGCGGCCACCATGGCCAGGCCGACGCCGGTGTTGCCCGAGGTGGGCTCCACGATCGTCGCCCCTGGCCGCAGGGTGCCGTCGGCCTCGGCCGCCTCGATCATGCCGAGCGCGATGCGGTCCTTGCTGGAGCCGCCGGGGTTGAGGTACTCCAGCTTGGCGAGCACGGTCGCCGGCACGTCCCTCGCCACCCGGCGCAGCCGCACCAGCGGGGTGCCGCCGATCAGGTCGAGGAGCGAGTCATACGCTTCCACGGGCACCTCCACCGGGGCCGGCCGGCGCGACGTCGATGCGCCGGTAGGGCGAGGTGTGGGCGAGGCTCGTGCGTACGTGCAGCAGCGAAGGGCCGTCGTGCCGCAGGGCCGTCACCAGGGCGTCCTTGACCTCGGCCGGGTCGGTGACGCTCAGTCCGAGTGCGCCGTACGCCTCGGCGAGCCGCGCGAAGTCGGGGTTGTGCAGGTCCGTCGCGATGGCCCGGCCGGGGAACTCCCGCTCCTGGTGGAGGCGGATGGTGGCGTAGCTGCGGTTGTCCGAGACGATCACCACGAGCGGCAGGCGCGCCTCGACCGCGGTGATCAGTTCGCTGCCGTTCATCAGGAAGCCGCCGTCTCCGACGACGACCACGACCGGGTTCCCGGGGGTGCGCAGCGCGGCGGCGACGCCCGCGGGGACGCCGAATCCCATGGGGCTTGAGGTGACGCCGAGCAGCCGGCCCGTGCCGGTGAAGCGCAGATAGCGGTAGACCCAGCTGGTGAAGGTGCCGGAGTCGACCACGACCGTCGCCTCGCCCTGGGTGCACTCGTCGAGGGCGGCGACCACGTCGCCGAAGACGATCCCGTCGGGCGCGTCCTGGCCCTGCCAGACGGCCTTGTCGGTCTCGATGCGGTGCAGGCGCTCGATCCAGTCGCCGCGGGCGGCGTGCCGGCCGGCCTGCGTGCCGGCGTCGGCGAGAGCGCGCAGGAACGCGGCGGGCGTGCAGGCCAGGCCGAGTTCCGTCCGCCGGCCGGCCCCGATCCTGGCCGGGTCGCCGTGCACGTGGACGAGCGGCTGGGCCGGCACGGGACCGCCGGGGAAGGCCCCGCCGCGGGTGGTGGTGTCGTCCAGACGGGTGCCGACGGCCAGCACCAGATCGGCCTCCTGGAAGGCGGCCAGCTGCGGCTTCTGGGTGGCGTTGTGCAGGTGACCGGCGTAGTGCGGGTGCCGGTTGTCGAAGAGGTGCTGCTGCTTGTTCGCGGTCACGACGGGGATGTGGTGCCGCTCGGAGACCTGGCGTAACAGCAGTCGCCCGTCGGGGGTGTCGAGTTGCTCTCCGGCGAGGATCAGCGGCCTTTCGGCCGCGTCGAGCAGGGCGAGCACGGCGGTGAGGTCCTGGGCGGCGGGCGCGGTCTCGGAGACCGGCACGCGCCGCGAGGGCAGACCGCTCGGATCGGGTTGCCCGATGACGTCTTCCGGCACCTCGATGATCACCGGTCCGGGGGTGCCGGACTCGGCGATCCGGAAGGCGCGGGCGACGAGCGCCGCGGCCGAGGCCGGGTCGTTGAGGACCAGGGTGGCCTTGCTGAAGGTGCCGAAGAAGCCGGCGCAGTCGATCTCCTGGAACGCCTCGCCGCTGCGCCGGCTCCGCTTGACCTGGCCGACGATCAGGATCAGCGGGGCGGCCTCCTGCCAGGCCGCGTGCACCGCGATGCTGGCGTTCGTCGCTCCGGGGCCGCGGCTGACGAGGCAGATGCCCGCCCGCCCCGTGAGCTTGGCGTCGGCCAGGGCCATGAAGCCGGCCGAGGCCTCGTGCCGGGAGGTGACCACCTCGACGGCGTCCTCGCGGTCCCGGGTGGCGTACAGGGAGTCGAGGATCGGCAGGTAGCTCTCGCCCGCGACGCAGAAGACCCGGTCGACGCCGTGGCCCTGCATGCTCGCCACCATCGTCGCGGCCGCGGTGGTTGTCGGTGTGCTGGGGATCGGTGTGCTGGGGATCGGTGTGCTCGGTGCCGGTGTGCCGGGTGCCGGTGCACTGGAGACCGGTGCGGTGTTCCGCTCCGTCATGGACTGTCCCTCTGGTTCGGGTGCAACGATCAACGGAGCGCGTCGGCCGGCACGTAGGCCGCGTTGGCAAGGGAGTCCGGGTACACGATCGCGGACTCGTCGAAGGTCTGGCCGACCTTCTGGTACTGCATGATCTGCAGCCGCGGCATGTTGTGGTGCCAGTGCTCGGCGCCGCGCTCGAACCGCAGCGGTCCGCGCCAGGTGTCGAACTCGTGGGACTCCAACGCCTCGATGACGGCGTCGTGTTCGGTCGTTCCGGCCAGTTCGATGGCGCGGGCCAGAATGGTGACGTCGGTGAACGCGCTGAGGGTGGTGTCCGGCGCGTAGCCGCCGTACATCGCCTCGTAGCGCTCGGTGAACCAGCGCCCGATGTCGGTGAGCCCGTCCCAGGTGGGCCGGTACTGGATGCCCGCCCACATGATGCCGACGCCGGCGTCGCCCGCCTCGCGCCAGAAGTCGTGGGAGCGGGTCGGGAAGCCGAAGGTGACCATCATGGGGACCTGGGGCCGCAGGCCCAGCTCGGCGGCCTGCTTGATCATCAGGTAGTTGGTGCGGATCACACCGTCGTTGATGATGAGGTCCGGCTCCCAGTCCTTGACCGCCTTGAGCTGCTCGCTCAGGTCGTAGGTGGTCTCCTGCGGGAAGTCGAAGCGCAGGAACTCCATGCCGTGGACGGACGTGCCGTATTCCTCGATGGTGTCGGCGGTGGTCAGGCCGAAGACCGTGTCGGCGGCGATCATCGCGATGCGCCGGAATCCCAGGCTGGCGACGTAGTCCATCATCAGCGGGACGCGGTCGGCGATGGAGAAATACTGCCGGAATATGGAGCGGTAGCCGGAGGACGTGACGTCGATCTGGCCGTTCTCGACGAATGTCGGAATACCGATCTTGTCGGCGAGCGCGGAGACGTACTTCGACGTGCGCAGATGCCACTGGCCGAAGACGCCGGCCACCTCGTCGATCTGCGCGAGTTTGGCGAGTTCACCGACGGCGGACCGCGCCATTCCCTCTTCGGCCGCGGTGGCCTGGTCGTTGCGCAGGACGAAATCCAGCTGGCGGCCGCCGAGAATACCGCCCTGCTCGCGAATGTACTCGGCACCTATCCGGGCGCCTCGGGATACGATCACGCCGGCCACGGAGTCACCGGGGCCGGTGAGCGGCGTGAGAATTCCGAGCTTCACCGGGTTCTCTCCGGCGAGCTTGCTCACCTCCGCTATTTCAGCGCGCGCCATCTGCTCGTGGGTCATCGACTCGGACATGCGGTCAGATACCTCCGTCATTGAGCGATCATGCGTGTGGGGGCTGATGATCGACGCGTGGGCGGTCGGACGCTCGCGCGCGTCAGATGCACAGATCTGCGGTCAGAGGTCGAAGGCTCGACGGTATGCGGCGAAGCGCTCGTCGAGTTCGCGGGCATCCAGGCCGAACTCCCCGGCCGAATAGCTGTGCTTTCCGTGCTTGTCCTTGGGGTTTCCGGCGAGGAAGCCGCGGACCCGGTCCGCCGCGGCCGGCGACCACGGGATGCCGGCGAAGCGGCACACCCGCGCCACCGTCTCGACCGGTTCGGAGACGAGGTCGGAATAGCGGAGGTCGAGGACCGGGAGTCCGGACGGCAGGACCTCGGCGGGGCGGGTGCCGGCGAGGGCACGGCCGACGTGCTCGGCCCAGTAGCCACCGATCTCGCGCTTGTCGACCTCGCCGGCCCTGGCCCCTCTGACGACGCTCGTCAGGCTGCACAGCGAGGGCAGACATGCCTTGGGGTCGCGGTGCAGCCGTACGATGCGGGCCTGCGGATAGACCTCGGCCAGCGTGTCCAGGTGCCACATGTGCGACGGGCACTTGAGGACGACGTGCTCGGCCGGCTCGGCGTGCAGCAGGCAGCGGAGCAGGGTGCGGTGGTACGCGTAGCTCGGCCGCATGTCCTGCTCGCGCAGCCAGGCGACATAGCCGGGAATGCGGTAGCGCAGGGCGTAGATGTCGGCGCGGAAGGTGCCTCCGGTCAGCCGGTGGCACTCCTCGGGGCGGTGCGCGTCCAGCGGGTGGATGGCCTGGAAGAGCGGCGCCTTCTCGTAGTACTCGGTGACGTACTCCTCGGCCGCCTTGATCGCCGCGGCGCGCTCGGGGTCGCCCGCCGCGGCTGCGGCCGGCGCCAGCATTTCCCAGAGGCGGGGCGCACGGACCGCCGGGAGTTCGGCCATCAGATTCTGCAGCAATGTGGTGCCGCTACGGAAGATACCGGTAATGAAAACAGGTCCCGGTATCTGCTGTTCGGCGACCTCCGGATTACTCCGGATTAACTCGTTCACACGGGAACGGGTTACCAGTTGATCAGCGAGGGCTTTACCCACTGCGGCGGCTCCCGAAACGGTGAGCCTAGCTTCGCTCTGCAAGGCCGAGGTCAGCTGCCGGAGAGCGGGAAGAAGATGTTCCGTGTCGTGAGATCGTTCTTGGTTCACGCCGCCGATCTCGATGCCCGCTGCATCGAAGATCTTTTCCGGATTCAGGCAGGCCAACTGTTCATGTTCGGCAAACGGCGACGGCAACGAATCTCCCCCTGTCGCTCGCGATCGTTCTGCGTAACTGAACTGGTCTTCGATCGTTGAGAGACCGTACCAACATGATCACACCTTGCGCAATGGCTGTGATCATCAGTGATTTTTGATCAATCATTGCACGAGTATTGCGGGAGTATTACAGAGGAAAGTCCGGCATTCGCCCGCAAAGGACGCGTCATGTCCGGGTTTGACCCTTGTAAAGCCGGAGTCACCCGGACTGACCTGCCGCCTGTACCGGTGCGCTGACCTGCGGATACAACGCGCGAACAATCGTCAGCGAATACTGAATACATCGGGAGTACACACCCCCGGCAGATGCTGTTGCCCAGGTCCTCGCGGCATCTCTGCTCACAGTTCTGGGCTATCGCCTATTTCCAGCCACTCGCCCGACGCGTGCGGCCGATTCACGATTCCTCTGACATGACTGGAGCATCGATGGAGACGTCTGTCGACTTCGACGCCATCATCACCAAGTACGCGACCTTCGCCTTCGACGACAGCACCCCCCTGCAGGACGCCGGCCTCGAGTCGCTGTCCCTCATCCGCCTCGCCGTGGAGGTGGCCGCCGACGACGACGCCGAGATCGACGCCACTCGCCTGGCCGATCTGCGCACCATCGGCGACCTCAAGGCATGGCTGCGCGACGTCGCCGCCGGCGGCGACGCGGACACGGACGGGACGGCCGACGCGTGAGCGCTCCGACGGACACCGACGCCGTCCCCTCGGCCGCTCCCGAGCCGCTCCCGCTGACCGACTCCCAGAAGGGCCTGCTGGTCGTCAACGACCGCGTGCCCACCCCGGAGATCTACAACCAGGTCATGCGGTTCGACATCGACCCGGCCTTCGGCTTCGACGCCGTCGCCGACGCCCTGATCACGCTCGTCACGGTGCAGCCGTCGATGCGTCAGGTCTTCGCGCTGCGCCCCGCCCCGCACGCCCGGTTCGCCGAGCCGCCCGCCCGCGCGGAGCTCCCCCTGGAGCTCGTCGAGGCGCCGGCGGACCGCTTCGACCAGACGATCGGCGAGTGGGCGGTGCGCCTCGGCCGGCCCGCGTTCGCCCTCACCGAGGAGTCGCCCTGGCGGGCCGGCTACGTGCGCTCCGCCGACGGCTCCCAGGCGGCGATCCTCCTGGTGATGCACCACATCATCGGTGACGGCGTGTCGCTCGGCCCGGTCGTACGGGACATGGAGTCCGCCCTGGGCGGCTCGCTCACGGCCGAGCGCACCCAGGAGCTCCGCGCCACCCGGGAGCGGGCGTTCCTGCGCGAACTGCGCGCGCAGAACTCCGTGACCACCGCGGACAAGACCGTCGAGCGGGCCAGGCAGTGGGCCGAGCGGCTGCGCGAGGTCCCCGCGCAGGTGCTGTTCCCGCGCCCCAACCGGCCGGCGGAGACCGACTTCGACGGCGCACGCCTGGAGTGGCTGCTCGGCGAGGCCGAGAGCGACGCCGTCGCCGCGACCTGCAAGCGGCTGAACGTGACGCCGTTCGTCCTGTTCAGCGCGCTCTACAGCGCGGTCGTCGCCCGGCACGCAGCGGTCTCGACCGTGCTCATCGGCAGCCCCTTCATGGCCCGCCGCACCGTCGGCGCCTTCGACCTGTGCGGCTTCTTCGTCAACACCCTGCCGGTGGCGATCGACGTCGACTGGACCATCCCGTTCGACCGGCACGCCGGCGAGGTGGTGCGCGAGGCGGTCGACTACTGCCGCTCCAACGTCGACGTGCCGTTCAACCAGCTCGTCGCCCACGCGCAGCCGGACCGCTCGACCAACCGCAACCCGCTGTTCGCCTGCATGCTCGCCATGCAGGACACCTTCGACGGGGACAGCTCCGGCGTCATCCGCGGGGTGGGCGAGCCCAGCAACGGCACCGCCAAGTTCGACCTGTGGCTCGGCGCCACGCCGGTCGACGGCCGCTGGCTGCTTGAACTCGAGTACGACACCCAGCTCATCGCGCCCGTCGTCGCCGACGGACTGCTCACCTCGCTGCGCTCGGCGCTGCGCCGGGCCGTGGCGGACGGATCGCGCACGCTCGCCGACCTGTTCACCGACGCCTCGGCGGTCGACAGCCGCCGCACCGACGGATATCCGGCCGACGTGCCCGCGAACACGCTCACCGAGTGGCTCTCCGACGTCGCCGCCGCGCAGCCCGAGGCGGTCGCCATCGCGGACGAGGGCGGGAACGTCTCGTACGGCGAACTCGCCGCGCACGTCGACGCCGTGGCCGCGGGCCTGGCCAAGGCCGGTGTGACCACGGGCGACGTGGTCGGCATGTGCCTGGACACCCTGTCCGACACCACCGTCACCCTCCTCGCGATCATGCGCTGCGGAGCGGCCTATCTGCCGCTCGACCTCAGCCTGCCGGCCGAGCGCCTGCGGTACATGGCCGAGACGGCCGGCATCCACGTCACCGTCGGCGCCGAGGTCGACATCCCCGGCGTGCGCCGGGTGAAACTGGACGAACTGAGCGCCGAAGGCGCCGAGTTGCCGCCGCTCACCGGCTCCGCCCCGCCGGCGTACGTGATGTTCACCTCCGGCTCCACCGGCCGCCCCAAGGGCGTGCTCATGGGCCAGGGACCGCTGCTCAACCTCACCGGCTGGCAGATCGCCGCCCTCGGGATGGACCGGGACACCCGCTTCCTGCAGTACGCGCCCCTGGGCTTCGACGTGTCGTTCCAGGAGATCGTCCCCACGCTCGCCGCCGGCGGCACCGTGGTGTCGCGGGAGCCGGTCGACCGCCGGGACTTCCCCGGCCTGGTGCGGCACGTCGCCGACGCCGAGGTGACGCACATCTACCTGCCGGTCGCCGCGCTGCGCCCGTTCGTCCAGGCCGCGCAGGCCAGGGGGACGCGCTTCACGGCGCTGCGGTACGTGTGCGTCTCCGGCGAGCAGCTCCTGGTGGACGAGCAGATCCGCGCGTTCTTCGTCGACCACCCGTACTGCGAGCTGGTCAACCTCTACGGTCCGACCGAGACCCACGCGGTGACGACCCAGCGCCTGTCCGGCGCCGAGGAGCAGTGGGCGGGCCACGTGCCGATCGGGCTTCCGCTGGCCGGCGTCCACGCCTACGTGGTCGACGCCACCGGTCACCTGGCACCCGCGGGCGTGCCCGGCGAGCTGTTCCTCGGCGGCAGGTGTCCGGCCGAGGGCTACATCAACGACCCGGAGCGCACGGCGGCGAGCTTCGTCGAGGACCGCTTCGCCGGGACCGGGTTCATGTACCGCACCGGCGACCGGGTGCTGCGCGACCAGCACGGGCAGCTCGTCTTCCTGGGCCGCGGCGACACCCAGATCAAGATCCGCGGATACCGCGTCGAGCTCGGCGAGATCGAGATCGCCACCACCGACCTGCCCGAGGTCCGCCAGGCCGTCGTGGCCGTCCGCGGCACCGGGGCCGGCCGCGAGCTGCTGCTCTTCGTGGTGCCCGAGGGCGACGCCACCGTGGACGGCGAGCGCGTCCGCCGCCACCTCGCCGGCGTGCTGCCGGCGTACATGGTGCCCGCGCAGGTCCTCACCGTCGACACCGTGCCGACGACGGGGACGGGCAAGACCGACCGGGACGCCCTGCTCGCCCGCGCCGACCGGCTCATCGCGGAGCGTCAGGACGCCGCGGGCCCGGCGCCCGCGGAGTACGCCGACGACCTGGAGCGCGGTCTCGCCGCCGTCTGGGAGGAGGTGCTCGGCAGCACCGGCATCGAGCGCGACCGCACCCTGCTCGACTACGGGGCGCACTCGCTGAACATCCTCTCCGCGCTCGCCCTCGTGGAGGAGCGGTTCGGCGTCGCGGTGCCGATCGTCGACTTCTTCCGTCTGCCCACGATCGCCGCGCTGGCCGAGCTCGTCCGCGAGTACGGCGAAGAGGAGGCCCAGTCATGACCACCGCGTCCCCCGCGACCAGCCGTCTGGTGATCCTGGTACGGAAGAAGAACCGGCCGACCTGTGTCGTGCTGCCCGGCGCGGGCGGCGGCCTGCAGCCGTACCTGCGCCTGGCCGGCTACCTCGGCAGCCGCTACAACGTGTACGGCGTGCGCACCCTGGGCATGGTCGCCGGCGAGCAGCCCGAGACCACCGTGCCGGAGATGGCCGACTCGGTGCTCGCCACCCTGGACGAGCAGGGCCTGACACCCGATCTGGTGGTCGGCTGGTCCATGGGCGGCACCCTCGGCTGGGAGCTGTCGACCCGTCTCGCCGAGCGCGGGCACCGCCCCGACCTCGTCCTGATCGACACCTCCCCGCTGCTGCGCGAGTCCACGCCGGAGGCGGACGGCGACATCGAGGACAACATCGTGCGCCAGCTCGGTCCGCACGCGGACGAGGCCACCAGGACCCGGGTCCTGGAGACCTTCCGCGCCCAGGTGCGGGCCCTGACGGAGTACGAGACGACGACTCCGTACGCGGGCCGGGTACTCCTGACGATGTGCACGGGCGACCGGATGGGCCCCCGCGAGGAGGCGACGGAGCGCTGGCGGGAACTCGCCGCCGACCTGCGTACGGCTTCCATGTCCGCCACCCACTTCGGCGTCTTCGACGCCGAGCACTTCACCGAACTCAGCGAGCCCATCGGCAAGTTCCTGGACCTGGCCGGCCCGGAGGCGGCCAGGTGACCGGTCCGCTCGCGGTCGTCAGCGGTGGCACGCGGGGCATCGGCCTCGCGTTCACCCGCCGGCTGCACAAGCTCGGCCACCGTGTCGTCGCCCTCTACCGCTCCGACGAGGAAGCCGCCCGCCAGGTCGCGGACCCCGGCGCCGGCATCCACGTCCTGCGCGCCGACCTCGCGGACCCGGACTCGGTGGCCGCGGCCGTCGACACGGTCCTCTCGGCCCACGGCACCCCGCGGGTCCTGGTGAACAACGCGGGCGTCAACATCGACCGCCCGTTCCTCGAGATGAGCGTCGACGACTGGCGGCGCGTCGTCGACACCAACCTGTCCGGCGTCTTCTATCTGACCCGCGGTCTCGCCCCGGCGATGGTGGAGTCCGGCGAGGACGGCTCCGTCGTCAACGTCGGCGCCACCACCGGCATCCGCCCCCGCCTCAACGGCGCCAACTACTGCGCGAGCAAGGCGGGACTGCTCCAGCTGACCAAGTGTCTGGCCCTGGAGCTGGCCCCCCGCATCCGGGTGAACTGCCTGATCCCCGGGATGACCGAGACGGAAGAGCTCGTCACCCGGTTCCGGTTGGACGACGCCGCGTCCCGCGCGTCCGTGCTCGCGGAGATCCCGCGCCGGCGGATCGGCACGGTGGACGACATCGCGGACGCCCTCGAATTCCTTGTCGGCCCTGGCTCGGCCTACATGACGGGTCAAAAACTCGTCGTGGACGGCGGCCAGTTCATGTGGTAGGTGACCCATGCTCGATGAGATGCTCTCCGCCGCCAAGGCGGCCCGGCTCGCAGCCCCGCCGCCCGGCGAGGCCAACTATCTGTCGTACTGCAAGGAACTCGCCACCTCCCTGCGCACCCACTGGGACGCGGTGCTCGCGGCCAACGCCGAGGACATCGCGGCGGCCCGGGCACGCGGACTGTCCGAGACGCTGATCGACCGGCTCACGATGGGCACCCCGCAGCTCGACTACCTGGTGGGGCTCACCGAGCGGGTGGCCGCGGAGCTGCCCGAGGTCACCTCGGTCTCCGAGGCGCACACCGCGAGCGGCGCCATGGCGGTGCGCCGCATCCCCAAGCCGCTCGGTCTGATCCTGATGATCTACGAGGCCCGGCCGACGGTCACCGTCGAGGGCGCCCTGCTGCCGGTGGCCGCCGGCAACTGCGCCCTGCTCAGGGGTGGTTCGGAGATCGCGCACACGGCCGGCGCGCTGCGCGCCGTGGTCGCGGACGCCCTCGGTGCCGCGGGCCTGCCGACGGACATGGTCCAGATCATCACCGACCCGGACCGCAAGCTCGTGCGCGAGCTGCTCAAGCGGCCCGACGCGATCGACGCCCTGCTGCCGCGCGGCAGCGCCGCGCTGGTCGACTACTGCCAGAGCACCTCCACCATCCCGGTGATCGCGAGCGGTGGCGGGGTCAACCACCTGTACGTGGACAGCAGCGCCGACGTCGATCTCGCCGCCCGTGTCGTGCTCGACAGCAAGCTGGCCGAGCCCACCGCGTGCAACACCCTGGAGATGGTGCTCGCCCACTCCGATGTCGCGGGCGACCTGGTACGGCGTCTCGTCGCCCTCGGCGGTGAGAGCAGCCACGCGTACGCCCTGCGGCTCGGCCCCGAGCTCGTCGACGCGGCCCCGGCCGACGGCGGGTCCGACGGCGGTGCCGGCGTGCCGGTGACGGTCGAAACGCTGTCCGAGACGGACAACGGCCGGGAGTTCCTGGACCGCACCCTGGGCGTCCGCGCCGTCGACGGCCTGGACGAGGCGGTCGCGCACATCCAGCGGTACGGCTCGCGGCACACCGAGGGTGTGGTCGCCGCCGACGGCGAGGTCGTCGACCGCTTCCTGCGCACCGTGGACGCCGCCGCCCTCGTGGTGAACGGCTCGCTGCGCCTGCACGACGGCCCGACCATGCGCCTGGGCCCCGAACTGTCCATCAGCACGGCCCGCCTGCACGTCCGCGGCCCGGTGAACCTGGCCGCCCTGATGACCTACAGCTGGGTCGTCGAGGGCAACGGCACGCTGCGCGGCGCCGGAGAGGAGGAGGCGTGACCGAGGCAACGGACGCGGCGACCCGAGCCGAGATCAACCGGGTCGTCAAGGAGATCCTGATCGCGGAGGCCCGGCTGTCCGTCGGGCCGGACGCCCTCGCCGACGACGAGCCGCTCAACGGAGAGCTCCTGAAGGTCAATTCGCTGGGCTTCCTCGGCATGCTCATCCGGCTGGAGGACGAACTCGACGTGACCCTTCCGGACGACCTCTTCGTCGGTCACACCTTCCACACGGTCGCCGACCTCGTCGCCGTCATCGAGCGCGCAACGGAGATGAACCAGTGACGAAGACCCCGACCCGCTGGCGCAGCGTGCTGCCGCACCTCGGCTACCAGCTGCCGCCGGACGTGACCCCGCCGGCGGCGAACGGCCCGGTCACCGCCCACCTCCCGCTCGAACTGGTCCGGCAGAGCATCTCCGGCCGCGAGTGGTGGGACATCCCCGACGAGGTGGCCGACCACTACCGCAAGTTCCGCCCCACCCCACTGTGGCGCGCCCGTCGCCTGGAGCAGGCCGTCGGCGCGAAGGCCCCGATCTACGTCAAGTACGAGGGCGGGAACCTCTCCGGCAGCCACAAGTTCAACACCGCGCTGGCACAGGCGTACTACTACAAGCGGGCCGGCGTCGAGGAGCTGGTCACCGGCACCGGCGCGGGCCAGTGGGGCACCGCGATGGCCGCCGCGTGCGCCGCGTTCGGCCTGAAGTGCACGGTGTTCATGGTCGGCCGCAGCCTGCACGACAAGCCGTACCGCGGGACGCTGATGCGCCTGCTCGGCGCCGAGCTGCACGCCAGCCCCAGCCAGGTCACCGAGCTCGGCCGGCGCGGCGACACCGGGTCGACCAACGCCCTGGCCCTGGCCATCGGCGAGGCGGTCGAGTACGCGAAGGAGGGCGAGCAGGACGGCACCAAGCGCGCCTTCTGCATCGGCAGCGGCGAGACCTACAGCATCCTGCACCAGTCGGTCATCGGCCTGGAGGCCATCGACCAGCTGCAGGAGGAGGGCGCCGAGGTCGACACCGTCGTCGGCTGTGTCGGCGCGGGCTCCAACTTCGGCGGCATCGCGCTGCCGTTCTTCAGCCGGCACACCGACGAGGGCACACCGGTGCCGACCCTGCTCGCGGCCGAGTCCAGTGCCACCCCGAAGCTGAGCCGGGGCGTGTTCGCCTACGACGTCACCGACGCCACCGGCACCGGTCCGATGGAGGCGATGTACACCATCGGCAGCAGCTACGCGATCCCGCCCGCGCACTCCGCCGGGCTGCGCTTCCACGGCGCCGCCAAGGTGATCTCCGCGATGCGCCACCGTGACCAGGTGGCCGCCGTGGCGGTGGGCCAGCGGGCCGCGCTGGAGGCGAACCGGCAGTTCGCGCTCACCGAGATGATCCTGCCGGCCCCCGAATCGGGGCACGCGCTCGCCGCCGCGCTCGACGTGGTCACCGGACGCGACGAGCAGCGGGCACCGGGCCGTGGCGTGCTCGTGGTGGTGAGCGGCCACGGTCTGCTCGACCTCGCCGCCTACGGGCAGCTGCTCGACGGCACGATCGAGGACGGCGGCCACGACGAGGAACAACTGCGCCGCGCCACCGCCGGGTTGCGCCGGGTCCCGGACGAACTCCTCGAGGTGAAGCCCCGATGACCGGTGACTCCCTCGTCGAGGCGCCGTCCGCGGAGTGGTCGCCGGCGCTGACGACCGTGCGGGCCGACGCGCTCGACTGTCTGCAGGCCAACCTCGCCGTGCTCGCCGACCGCGCCCACGGCGGCGGCGCCCACCTCGCGCTGGGCGCGCCGGTCGACTTCGAGACCACACCGGCCGGCCCGGAACAGCGGCTGGCCGAGGCCGAGGAGCTCCTCGGCCTGCGCGTGACCGCGCGCTGGGACAGGGCGGACGGTCCGCTGCTGCGCGAACTGCTGCGCGACCACGCCGTCCTGTACGTCGTCGGCGACGCGTACACGATGCCGTGGGTGCCGTACGCCGGCCACGAGCACATGGAGCACAGCTTCCTGCTCACGGCGAGCGGCCCCGACGGCAGCGCTGACGCCGACACGCTCACCGTGATCGACGCCTACCACAACGACACCCCGTGGGGCAGTGCCCGGCCCGGCGTCTGGCGGCTGCCGGCCGCCGACCTCGACGCCGTACTCGCCACGAAGTGCACCGCCCTGGCGCTGGATGCCACTCCCCCGCCGGCGCTCGACGCCACGGCGGTCCTGGCCGCCAACGCCGCCGCGATGTCCGCGGCCGGGCCGCGCGTCGACGCGTACGTGACGGCCATGCGCGAGGCCGTCGGCGACCCCGACGCGCTCGACGCCCTCGTCCTGGACGTGTGGGTGCTCGGCAGGGCCCGTACCCTGCACGCGGCCTGGCTCGGGACGGTCCCGGGCGTCGACGCGGACGCGGCCGAGGAGCAGGCACAGGCGTGGCGGCGCTACGCCGCGCACACCTACGTGGCCGCGCGCCGGGCGCGGCGCGGCGGGGCCGTACCGGCGTCGGTGATCGACCAGCTGGACCGGCTGCTGCGCGAGGACGTGGAGCTGGCCCGCCGGCTCACCGTCGGGGAGGCCCCGTCGGATCCGCGGAGCGTCGTGGTCGAGGAGCTGTGCGCCGTCCTCGGCTCCGACGTCGCGGGCCTGCCGTCCACCGCTCCGCTGCGCGACCTGCCCCAGTTCAACTCGTTCCGGCTCGTCGACGTGATCGAGCGGGTCGAGAGCCGCCTCGGCGTGACGCTCGACCCCGAGGCACTGCGCGAGGACAGCTTCGACACCGTCGACACGCTGTGCCGGCTGTTCGCGGCCCCGGCCGCCGTGGAGGAGGCATCGTGACCGCAACCACCCTGCTGCATGAACTGCTCGACACCACCGCCCTGGAGCACCCCGACTCCCCCGCCGTGAGCTGCGGCGACACCGTGATGACGTACGACTGGCTGCGCACCGCCAGCCGCCGGGTCGCGGCCTGGCTCGCGGACCGCGGCGTGCGGCGCGGCGACCGTGTGCTGATCTGCCTCCCGGCGGACGTCCACGGCCCGGCCCTGGTCTACGGCTGCTCGCGGCTCGGCGCGATGTTCGTCGTCACCGCGGAGGGGGCCCCGGCGGGCCTGATGGAACACCTCCTCGACGACGCCGAGCCCACCCTGCTGATCAGCGAGGACGCCGGCAGTCGGCGGCTCGCCGAGGAGCGCGGCATCAAGACCGCCGTCCTCGCCGACGTCCGCACCGCCGCGGCCACGGCCGGCCCGGAGTTCCAGGCGGCGGAGAGCCCGCTCAGCGTGGACCCGGTCTGCCTCATCTACACCTCGGGCAGCACCGGCCGGCCCAAGGCCATCGTCTCCACGCACGGCCAGGTGGTCTTCGCCGCCCGCGCCATCCAGCAGGTCCTGGGCTACCGCGCGGACGACGTGGTCTTCGTACCACTGCCGCCGTCCTTCGACTACGGCCTCTACCAGCTGTTCCTCACCACGCTCGCCGGCGCCCGGCTGCATCTGGCGTCCGCGGCGGAGGCCGGCACGACGCTGCTCCGGCACCTGAACGCCACCGGCGCGACCGTGCTGCCCGCCGTGCCCTCGCTCGCCGGCACGCTGGCCCGGCTGCTGCGCCGCCCGCAGGCCCAGGTCCCGCGGATCCGGCTGATCACGAACACGGGCGCGGCGATGCCCGAGGACATCCCGAACACGCTCCGGGCGAAGATCCCGGGCCTCAGGATCCAGCTGATGTACGGCCTGACGGAGTGCAAGCGCGCCGCGATCATGCCGCCGGACGGCGACCTGGAGCGCCCCGGCGCCAGCGGCCGGGCCCTGCCCGGCACGGAGATCTTCGTCGTGGACGAGACCGGTCAGCGGCTGCCCGCCGGCAAGGACGGCGAGATCGTGGTCCGCGGGCCGCACGTGATGGCGGGCTACTGGCGCCGTCCCGAGGTCACCGCCCAGCGCTTCCCCCGGGTCGAGGGCCTGCTGCCGCAGCTGCACACCGGCGACTACGGCCGGCTCGACGAGGACGGCTATCTGTACTTCAGCGGCCGTCGCGACGACCTCTACAAGGAACGCGGCTTCCGGGTGAGCGTCACCGAGGTCGAGGCCGCGGCCCACCGCCTGCCCGAGATCGAGGCCGCCGCCGTGCTGCCCCCGGCCGAGGGGCGCGACGGAGCCGTGCTCTTCGCGGTGACCGAGCTCAAGGCGCACGACGTCCTGACCGGACTGCGCACGGAGCTGGAGGACTTCAAGGTCCCCCAGAAGTGCGTCGTCGTCGCCGAACTCCCGTACAACGCCAGCCGGAAGATCGACCGGGCCGCACTCGCCCGCCTCCTCGAGGAGTCACATGTCTGACGACGTCAGGGCCGAGGGGGCGGCAGGGGCCATGGAGACCCCGGCCTACCGCTACGACCTGGACGAGGTCCGGCGCTGCCACGCGCAGCTGCGCCAGGCCCTGCCGGAGCCCAGCGAGGTGTACTACTCGCTCAAGGCGAACCCGCATCCGGCGATCGTCTCCGCGCTGCACACCGCGGGCTGCCGGGCCGAGGTCTGCTCCCCCGGCGAGCTCCGGGCCGCACTCGACGCCGGCGTGCCGGCCGGGCGGCTGCTCTACACCGGCCCCGGCAAGCAGGACGGCGCGATCGAGGACGCGATCAAGGCGGGCGTCACCGAGTTCTCGGTGGACTCGCCGCACGGCCTGGACCAGCTCGACGAGACGGCCCGCCGCCTGGACACGCCGGTGCGCGCCGTGCTGCGGGTCAACGACTCCACGCCCGCGCCCGGACAGGGCCTCACCATGACCGGGGTGGCCTCGCCGTTCGGCGCGGACGCGGACTGGATCCTCGCCGAACCGGAACGTTTCGGCTCCCGGCCGGCGGCCAGGCTCGTCGGCTTCCACCTCTACATGGGCACGAACGTCCCCGACGAGGACGCGCTCATGGCGCAGTTCACCCAGTCGGCCGCCACCGCCCGCAAGCTCGCCGACGTGCTCGGCATCGACGTCGAACTCCTCGACCTGGGCGGCGGGTTCGCCGCCCCGTACGCCCGCGAGGGCGAGCTGCCCTCGTACCCCACCCTGGCCGGGCGGCTCGGCGAGCTGCTCGACGGCACCTTCCCCGGGTGGCGCGAGGGCCGCCCGACGGTGGCCTTCGAGTCCGGCCGCCACCTCGTCTCGACCTGCGGCACGCTCTTCACCCGGGTCCTGGACGTCAAGCGCTCGCACGGACGGCGGGTGCTGGTCCTGGAATCCGGCATCAACCACCTCGGCGGCATGTCCGGCCTGCGCCGGCTGCCGCAGATCGCGCCCGCCGTGCTGCACGGCGAGCCCGGCGCGACGCTGCCGCTCGCCGACGCCATGGTCACCGGACCGCTGTGCACCCCGCTCGACACCTGGGCGCGCGCCGCCGAGGTGGCCGAGGTCCGGCCCGGCGACGTCGTGCGGGTGCCGAACGTCGGCGCCTACGGACTCAGCGCGAGCCTGCTCGCCTTCCTCGGGCACCCGGCTCCCGTCGAGGTCGTCGTCGACGGCGGCCGGATCGTCGAGGAGTCCCGCCTCACGCTGCAGCGGCAGCCCGCCAACCGACCGACCGACCGGAAGGAAGTGACCCGGATATGAACCCGGAGTTCGAGGGAATGCTCCGCCCGTTCCTGAAGTACGCGGGCGAGCAGGAGCTCACCGCCGAGTCCAGGCTGCGCGAGCTCGGTCTCGACTCGATGCAGGAGATCGAGCTGCTCTTCGCCATCGAGGACACCTTCGGTGTCCAGCTGCCCGACGAGCTGCTCACCGAGACCACGTTCGCGACGGCGGGCAACCTGTGGCAGGCGATCTCGGACCTGGACGGCGCCGCCGACGGAGCCGCTCGGTCATGACCCTACTGAGCGAGGAGCCGCTCCATCTGTCCGACGTGCTGGACGTGGTGGCGAAGGAGGCGGCCGAGTCCGACGAGAACGCCGGCTTCCCGGTCGCCGCGCTCGACGCCCTGCGCACCCACCGCCTGCTCGGTCTGCTCGTACCGACCGAGTACGGCGGGCTCGGCGGCACCGCGGCCACCATGGTCGACGTGGCCCTGCGGCTCGCCCGTGAGGACCTGTCGGTCGGGGTGATCTTCGCGATGCACTGCCAGCAGGTCGCCACCCTGGTCCGCTACGCCTCGCCCGAGCTGCGCGCGGAGCTCCTCCCGGCGATCGCCAGGGGCGAGTCGTACCTGGCGTCGGTGACCACCGAGGCCGGCACCGGCGGCAGCCTGCTGGCCGCCGAGTCCACCACCGAGGCGGGCGACGGCCTGGTGCACATCGACCGCAACGCGCCGATCGTCACCGGCGGCATCCACGCCGACGCCTTCCTGATCACCGCGCTCGCCCCCGGCGCGACCTCCCCCAACCAGGTGTCCCTGGTCTACGCGCACCGCGACCAGCTCCAGGTGGAGGTACGGGGCGACTGGCAGCCGCTCGGCATGCGGGCCACGTCCAGCGTGCCCATGCGGCTGACGGGCGCGGTGCCCGAGCACCAACTGGTGGGTCCGTCCGGGGACTTCAGGTCGATGGTCACGGCCCTGTTCGGTCCGTACGCCCATCTGGGCTGGGCCGCGTGCTGGCTCGGCGCCTCGGCGGGCGCCCTGTCCCGGGTGATCCGCCATGTGCGCAGCCCGCAGGGCCGGAAGCGGTTCGACACCCGGTCCGACCTGCTGCTGCGCCGGCTCGCCCAGGTCCGCGGCGGCCTGGACACGGTGCACAGCCTGCTGCGCCACACCCTCGACGTCCTGGACCGGACCGAGGACATGTCGCAGGCGCCGGTGCAGCTGCTGCTCAACACCCTGAAGACCGAGGCGGCGGAGCGGTGTTTCGGCGCGGTCGACGAGCTCGTGGAACTGGTCGGCATCCAGCACGGCTATCTGCGCAACTCGCCGCTGTTCCTGGAGCGCACCTTCCGCGACCTGCGCAGCGCCTCGCTGAACTACAGCAACGACCGGCTCTACCGCGCCAACGGTTCGCTGTCGCTGCTCGACGCGGAGGTGCGCCTTGTCTGAGGCCGCCGCCACCGGCAGCACGGGCAGCACCGCCACCGACAGGACCGGCCTGCGCACGTCGATCGCCTCGGCGCTCGACCGGGTCGCCGCGTCCGGTGAAACCGCCACCGTCTGGCGGGAGCTGGGCCGGGCCGGCGTGCTCCGCGCGCTCGGCCCGTCCGGTACGGCTCCGGGCGGGACGGCCGACCCGCTGGCCCTGGAGGTGCTGCTGACCGAACTGGACGCGCGCCATCCGACCGGCACGGTCCTGTCGGCCTGCGTCCAGCTCGCCACCGCCCTGCCGATCATGGCCGAGGGTCTCGGCAGCGACCTCGTGCGGTCGGTGTACGAGTCGACGCTGGACGGGGAGGCGCAACTGGCCCTCGCCACGACCGATTCGGGCGCGGGCGGCTCCGACCTGATGGAGGCCACGACCGTCGCCGAACTGGGCGAGGACCAGGTGGTGCTGAACGGCGGCAAGCGGTGGATCACCAACGCGACCACCGCCGGCCACGCCCTGGTCCTGGCCCGGCACCGGCCGGCCCGGCACTTCACCAGCTTCGTCTGGGTGCTCGTCCCGACCGACGCGCCGGGCGTCACCGTGGAACCGACGACCACCCGGCTGTTCCTCGGCTCCGGCGTCGGAGACCTGCGCTTCGACGGGGTCACCGTCGGCCGCGAGCATGTCGTCGGCCGGCCCGGCCGGGCCCTGCCGAGCTTCGCCCGGCACATCGGCACGGAACGCCTGGCGTCCGCGCTGTGGGCGCGGGCGATCTGCCGGCGGGTGCTCGACCGGACCCGTGAACGGCTGGCCGGGCATCCGCTGCACGGCCGGACCGCCTGGGACAACGACGCCGTCCGCGCGCGCTTCGCGAAGTGCCTGGTGGAGCTGCGCCGGATGGACGCGCTGTGCGCGACGATCCAGGGCGGACCGGACGAGCGGCCCACGGCGCTGGACGGCATGATCGCCAAGGCGGCCGTGGCCGAGAGCCTGCAGTACGTGGTCGGCGAGTGCGTCCAGCTCCAGGGCGCCGCGGCCTTCGCCGACGACGGCATCGCCCATCTGCACACCGAGGCGGCGGCGTGGAGCATCGCCGGCGGCGCGACGGGAGCCATGCTCGCCGGAGTCGCCGACCACGCCACGGACGTCCTCAAGGCGACCCGGTGAGACGGCCGGATCTGATCCCCGTCGCGGACGGCGTCACGCTGGCCGTGGCCCGTATCGACGCGCTGCTGCCGCATGCGCGGCGCTGCACCGCGGCGGACCGGTCCGCGATCGCCGGGCTGCCGCCGTGGCGGGCCCGGCAGTCGCTCGGCGCCCGCACGCTGCTGCGGCTGGCGCTCGCGGACACGGCCGGCGCCGGCGCGGCGCGGGCGCCGATCGCCGTCCGCGGCGGCGGGAAGCCGTATCTGCCCGACCGGCCGGACCTCGGCATCAACCTGTCGCACGACGGCGACTGGGCGGCCGCGGTCGTCGGCGACGGGCACGCGGTGGGCGTGGACGTGCAGGAACCGCGGGCGGTCAGCCCGGGGATGCTCCGCCGCTGCTGCACCGAGGCGACGGCGGCCGGCCTGTCCGTCCTGCCCGCGCCGGACCGGGAGTGGGAGTTCGCCCGCATCTGGACCGTGCAGGAGGCGTGCGTCAAGGCGTCCGGGGACGGCCTGCCCGGCCGCCCCTGGACGATCCGCGTCGACCTCGGCCGGCAGCACGGCGCCTGGCGGTCGTACCGGTGGCGGTCCCTGCGCAAGGGCCAGGGGCCTCCGGTGAGTTGTGCCTACCGAAGGGAGGAAGCGTGACGGACATACCCGAGTGGCTGCGGCTGTTCGAAGGTCTGAGCTGCTACACGGCGAACCTGGCGGGGTACCTCCACCGCGAGTTCCCGCGGACCGAGGAGCACTTCGCCCGGTCCGTACGGCTCGCGGTGCGCACCGACCTTCCCGGCGGCGAGCTGTCCTTCTCCCACCACGCCACCCCGCTGGACGAGCTCCCGGACGGCAGCCGGCTGCGCTACCGGGCCGCCGGCGACGAGGAGTCCGCCGCCGCGGAACTGGCCGCGGAGGCCGGGCGGCACGGGCGCGTCCTGGTCGTCACGGACAGCGCGCGGCTGCCCTGGTCCCCGGTGTTCGGACAGGGCCCGTCGGCGCCGCACTGGCTCCTGGTGACCGGCGGCGGGGGCGGGGGGCGGTGGCAGGTGTACGACGCCTTCGCCGGCCTGCTGCCCGCGGGCGAACAGCGCCCGTACGCCGGTACGGTGACCACCGCCGAGCTGCTCGCGATGATGACCCTGCCCGCGGGCTGGTCTCCCGCGCAGCACCGCCGCAACACGCTCGCCTTCGGCTTCCCCGTACCGGAGCCTGAGGCCCCGCCCGGGTCCGGGCCGTCCGCCAGGCAGTGGCTCGCGCGGGAGGCGGGGCCCGGGCCGGAGTCCGAGCGGCCCGGGCCGGGATCCACCGCGCCGCTGCCCGGCGAGTGGCTCACCGACAGCGTCTCCGCACTGCCCTTCCTGGCCGACCTGCTCACCCGGCAGGAGGCCGACGCGGGCCGCCACCTGGAGGACCTCTGGGCCGCGACCCAGCACCACGTGTTCCGTTACCGGCGGCCGGCCCTGCGCGGCGACGCCTCGGCGGAGGAACTCCACCGGTGCGAAGAGGCCGTCGGCGCGTGGGAGGCGCTGCCCAAGGCCGTGCGCTTCGCCGTCGACTCCGCACGCCGGGGCCGGCCGCGCGCCTCCCTGATCCACAGCACTTTCGAGCGCCTTCTCGACATCGAATCCCGTCGCGCCGCGCTCCCGGTGTGACAAGGAAAGGAAACCACCCGTGATCGATCGGTCCCTCTACGACTGGTTCCTCGCCTCGGCGCAGCGCCACGGAGACTCCATGGCGCTGGAGGTCGGCAGCCACGCGCTGACCTACGACCAACTCCTGAAGGCGTCCGAGCGCATGGCCGCGCTGATCGAGCGGCAGCTCGGCCGGCGGCCCGAGCGCGTGGGCCTGCTGGCCAGCCGCAGCCTGACCACCTATGTCGGCTACCTCGCGATCCAGCGCCTGGGCGCCGCGGTGGTGCCGCTGAACCCGCGTTCTCCCGTGGCCCGCAACCTTGCCATCACCAAGGACTCCGGCCTGGAGATCACCGTCGCCGACGAGACCGCGAGCGAGCAGCTCGACGAGTACGCGCAGAAGGCCGGCGTCGACGTGGTCGACATGACCGGCGACGACCGCAAGAACCTCGTCACGCAGGGCGGCGACGACGAGCTGGTCGCCGAGATTTCCCGGCCGAGCAGCGACTACGCGTACATCGTCTTCACCTCGGGTTCGACCGGCCGCCCGAAGGGCGTCCCGACGACGCACCGCAACATCTCGTCCTTCCTCGAGGACGCCATCCCGCGCTTCCACTTCGCCCACGGCTGCCGGGTGTCGCAGACCTTCGAGGTCTCCTTCGACGGCTCCATCATCGAGATCTTCGGCGCCTGGGGCTCCGGCGCCACGCTCTGCATCCCGCAGCACAGCGACGTGTTCGCGCCCGTGCGCTTCGTGAACGAGAAGCGGCTGACGCACTGGCTCTCGGTGCCGTCGATCATCTCCTTCGCCAAGCGGCTGCGCGCCCTCGCGCCGAACAGCATGCCGACGCTCCAGTACTGCAACTTCGGTGGCGAGCCGCTCACCGCCGAGCAGGCCGACGCCTGGCTGACGGCCGCGCCGAACGCCACGATCCACAACTGCTACGGCCCGACCGAGCTCACGGTCATCATCACCGGAAACCCGGTGCCCCGGGACAAGGAGGCGCGCACGCCCACGTCCAACCGCACGATCCCGATCGGCGAGATCTACCCGCACATGGAGTGGGTCCTGCTCGACGAGGAGCTGCGGAGCACGGACGACGGCGAGCTGTGCGTGCGCGGTCCGCAGCGCTGCCCCGGCTATCTGGACCCGGGGCACAACGTGGGCCGGTTCGTGGACTTCGACGGCGTGCAGGGCCGGTCGTACGACGGCTCCGAGCCGCTGCACGACAAGCACTGGTACTGCACGGGCGACCGGGTCCGCATCGAGCACGGCGAGCTCGTGCACCTGGGCCGCATCGACGACCAGGTCAAGATCCACGGCTACCGCACCGAGCTGGGCGAGATCGAGTCGGTGCTGCGCAAGCACCCCGACATCGCGGAGATCGTCGTGGTGGCCGTGACGGCGGCGGACGAGCAGATCGACCTGCACGCCTTCTACACGGGCGACGAGGTGTCGGCGAAGGACTTCGCGCGTCTCGCCGAGGAGCTCCCGGTCTACATGCGTCCGCGCTCCTACCACCACCGGCAGTCGATTCCGCTGTCGATGGTGGGCAAGGTCGACCGCAAGCTGCTCGCCGCCGAACTGACCGGCTGACGCACGCCGTTCGCCGGCCGGTCCGGAGGACCGTTCTCCTCCGGACCGGCCCCGCTTCCCCCGACCCGACCGACCGACCGCCCACCACCCGCTCCACGAAAGGCCCGGTGTGGACCAGCACACAGATCCGGACGGAACGCTGTTCACGTGGTTCCGGGACAGCGCCCTGCGTCACTCGCGGCTGACCGCCCTCGAGGTCGGCGGCGAGTCGCTCACCTACGGGGAGCTGCTCGACCTCGCCGAGCGGCTCGCGCACCGACTGGTGTCGGTGACCGGCCGGCCGCCCCGGGCCGTGGGGATCCTGGCGGCCCGGACGCCCGCCGCGTACGCCGGCTATCTGGCGGCGCTGCGCCTGGCGGCCACGGTGGTGCCGCTGAACCCGGCGTTCCCGGCCGAGCGGAACGCGTACGTGTGCCAGGCCGCGGGCGTGGACGCCGTCGTGACCGACCGGTCCGACGTCGACGCCGTCGTGACCGACCGGTCCGGCGAGGGCCTCGACGGCGGTCCGGCCGTGGTCCTCCTGGACGCGACGACCCGGGACGAGGTGGCGGCGGGACCGCGCTGGTCCGGTCCCCCGGAGGGCGCCGCGGACGACGTCGCGTACGTCCTGTTCACCTCCGGGTCCACCGGCCGGCCCAAGGGCGTGCCGATCCGGCACCGTCAGCTGGCCCGGTACGTCCCCTGGTGGATCGAGCGGTACGAGGCGGGCCCGGGCAGTCGCCTGTCCCAGTCCTTCGACCTGACCTTCGACCCGTCGGTGTTCGACATGTTCGTCGCCTGGTGCTCGGGCGCCACCCTGGTCGTCCCGCAGTCGCGCGAGCTGATGATGCCGACGCGGTTCATCTCGGCCAAGGGCATCACGCACTGGTTCTCGGTGCCGTCGGTGATCTCGATCGCCCGGCGGCTGCGCGGTCTCTCGGCCGGCAGCCTGCCGACCCTGCGGCACACCCTCTTCGGCGGCGAACCGCTGACCCTCGAACAGGCCGCGGCATGGGCCGAGGCGGCGCCGCACAGCGTCATCGAGAACCTGTACGGGCCCACGGAGGTGACCATCTCGTGCACCGCGTACCGGCTGCCGGCGGATCGGGCGCGCTGGCCGCGGACGCCGAACGGCACCGTCCCGATCGGCACGGTGCACGACCTGCTCGACGGTGTCGTCCTCGACGACTCCGGTCGCGCCGCCGACGAGGGCGAGCTGTGCCTGCGCGGGCACCAGCGGTTCGACGGGTATCTCGATCCGCGGCAGAACGTGGGCCGGTTCGTGGCGTACGACGGTGACCGGTCGAGCGTCCTCGACGCCGACGCGGTGACGCCGGGCAGCTGGTACCGCACCGGTGACCGGGTGCGCGTCGAGGAGGGGCAGTTCGTCTATCTGGGCCGTCTCGACGACCAGGTGAAGATCCGCGGCTACCGGATCGAGACCGGTGAGATCGAGCATGTGCTGCGGGCCCGGCCCGAGGTGCAGGACGTGGTGGTCCTCGCCGTGCAGGGCCCGGGCGGGCCCGCGCTGCACGCGGTCTACACGGGTGAGGCGGTCCCGGACGAGGAGTTCACCGACCTGGTCGCCACGAGGCTGCCGCCGTACATGGTGCCCGAGCGGTACCACCGGCGCGCGGTGCTGCCGGTGAACGCCAACGGCAAGACCGACCGCCGGCAGCTGGCGGCCGAGCTCCGGAGGGACCTATGAGCCCGGCCGCGTCGGCGACCTCAGGCGCAACGGCGTTCCATGACCAGGCGGTTGGCGGTGGGCCGGCGCGCCACGGTGAAGCCCTGTCGCTCGAACAGGCCCTGGGTGCCGACGTACAGGTCGGAGGCCGCCGCCTTCGGGCTGGTCGTCGGATAGCCCTCGATCACCTCGGCGCCGCCCGCGCTCGCGTAGTCGCAGGCCGCGGCGAGCAGGGCGTCCGCGCTGCCCTGGCGGCGGTAGCCGGCACGGACGTAGAAGCAGGGCACCGACCAGCGTCCCGGCTCGTCGGCGCCGCCGCGGCCCACCGTGGCCGTCCGCAGTCGGGCGAACGCCGACCGGGGCGAGACGGCGCACCAGCCGATCGCGCGCTCGCCGCCGTTCGCCCCGCCGTCGGTGTAGGCGAGCAGCCCCGTCGGTTCGCCGTCCTTCACCAGCGCGTGGAACGCCCGCCGGTTGGCGTCACCGGACTCGTAGTCGGCGCGGGTGAGACGCCAGTACATACACCAGCAGCCGCCGCATGCGCCGCGTTCACCGAAGAGGTCCTCCAGGTCCGGCCAGTTCTCGACGGTGAGTGGACTCGTCCGCGTGATGAGCATGTCCGGCTGCACTCCTCCTGTGGAAGGAATCGGGGATGACACATGGTAACGAGGCGACCTCAGGTCCGAGCGCAGCCGAGCGGTCGGCCTTCCGGAGCGCCGCGGGCCGTTTCGCGACGGGCGTCGTGGTCGTCACCAGTCTGACGGACGACGTGCCCCTCGGAGTGACGGTGAACGCGTTCTCGACGGTGTCGCTCGACCCGCTGCTCGTCCTGGTCAGTCTGCAGAACACCTCGCGGATGCTGACCGCGATCGAGCAGTCGGAGATCTTCGCGGTCACCGTGCTCGCGGCCGACCAGAAGTACCAGGCGGGCTGGTTCGCCAACCCGCGGCGGCCGACCGGCCTGGCCTCGTTCGGCGGCGAGACCATGTTCGCGGGGCCGGCCACCGGATGCCCGGTGCTCGCCGAGGGGCTGGCGTTCTTCGACTGCCGGCTGCACGCGGCGCATCCCAGCGGCGACCACGTGATCCTCGTGGGCGAGGTGCTCTCGTTCGACCAGATGCGCCGGGCCGCGCCGCTGCTGTTCGCGAACGGCGAGTTCGGCGTCGGGGATCAGCCCTCGGCCGACGCCGTGTCGGACCGCGGGGTGTCGACGGCGGCCAGGGCCTTGTCGGTCACCACCCGCAGGTAGGGGATGACCAGCAGGGCGCAGAGCACGGCGAACACACCGAAGGCCACGTGGTAGTTGACGAACTGGGCCACCAGGCCGCCGACCGCCGCGGCGATCGGGGCGGTGCCCCAACTGATGAGCCGGTACGCGGCGTTGAACCGGCCGAGCAGGTGGTCAGGGACGAACGTCTGCATGATCACACGGGCGTTGACCGTCCACATGGTGCCGCCGACGCCGGCGACGAACGCGGCGCAGGCGATGGGAACGGCGCTCCCCTTGACCGAGGGAAGCAGGGCCGGAGCGGCGACGAGGAAGAAGGAACCGATGATGTCGACGAACATCGACCAGCGGCGGCCGAGCAGTCGGTTCACCCGTCCGACCAGCAGCGTGCCGACGATTCCGCCGACGCCGAGGCAGGTCAGCAGCAGGCCGTACTGGCGGGGGCTGAGGCCGAGCGGACCCGGAGCGGCGGCGTACGCGGGGATGAGGGCGAGCCAGACGCTCCAGCATCCGGCCATGACCGCGATGAGCAGCGCCATCGTGCGCAGCAGCCGGTTCTTCCAGAGGAAGTCGAGGCCCTCGCGGATCTCGACGCGGATGGGCTGCCGGGGCCGGGCCTGGGCGCCGCCGGCCGGCTTGGGGGAGAAATCGCCGACGAGCAGCGTCAGCAGCACCATGCCGACGGCGTACACGAGGCCGCTGACGCCGAAGGCGAGGACGAAGCCCGATGCCACCAGGAAGCCTCCGACGGGGGCGCCGAGGAACTGCTTCCAGAGGTACTCCATGGCGGTGATGCGCGCGGTGGCCGGTTCCCAGCGGGACTTGGGCACGGCCGCGGGAACGATGGACGCGCCGGAGGTGAGTGCGAGGACCTCGGCCATGCCCATGGCCAGCGCGACGACGTAGACGACCGGCAGCGACTTGGCATCGAGCAGGACGGAGGCGAACAGCGACGTGATGGCGCAGAGCCGGATCGCCTCCGCGACGACCATGAGCGTGCGCCGGCTGACCCGGTCGACGAGAACGCCCACGGGCAGTGCGGCCAGCAACCACGGGAGCGTGATGAGTACACCCACGGCGGAGATGAGACTGGGCGACTGCGTCATCTTCGCGGCCAGCAGCGGCAGGGCCACCCGGGCGATGGCGTCCGCCATGTTCGTCATGGCGGTGAAGAAGACCAGCAGCCATTCGTTGCGGCCGGCCCGGGGAATTGATTCGCCGGATTCGGATTCGCTCGTCGAGGAGCTCGATGTCGAGTGCGCCTGGGGCACTGCCGTTCCCTACTTTCGCGTTTCGATGAATGCCGGAACGACGGCCAATCGTCCATGAGCCCTACTTGACATGTCAAGGCCGGATGACGCCGTTCGCTCAACGGGGCGAAATTCAGTCGCAGAATGTCCATTTTCCGCGAGGAGGTGCGAATGGATCTGATACCTTTTCGAGCCACACGCTTTGTGCAGGACGTGGTCGGCGATCTGGCGAGTGTCACGGCGCTTCCCGAGGAGTACCCGAAAGACGGGAGCCGGCCGGTCAGTCCGTACAACGTCAGGCAGATAATCCAGCCCGACGCGGACATATCCGCAGAAGCGGGGCGGAATGCCGGGGCGCGGCTGACGCTGCGCCGCTGGCTCTCCGAAGGCGTGCTGGCCACGGACACCGAGCCGGCGCTGTTCGTCTACGAGCAGACCGAGGCCGGCACGGTGATCCAGCGCGGGCTGATCGGCGCGCTCGAAGTCAGCGACGACCCGTCCCGCGGCGTACTGCCGCACGAGGAGCACTTCGCCGGCTCCATCCCGGACCGAGCGGAGTTCATCCGCACCGCCTCCGCGGACATGGAGCCCATATTCTGCGTGTACGAGGGCGGCGGCGCGGCGAGCCAGGTCGTCGACGCCGTGGCGGACCGCCACCCTCCGATGGTCCGGGTGACCACCGAGGACGGCCGGACGCACCGGCTCTGGCGCATCACCGACAAGGCCGCGCACGCGACCATCGCCCGGGACCTGCGCGACCGGGCCGCGCTGATCGCGGACGGCCACCACCGCTACGCGGCGTACCAGCGGCTGCGAGCCGAGCACGCACAGGACGAGGCATGGCACCACGGACTCGCCCTGCTCGTGGACTCGGCCGTCTATCCGCCGCGGCTGCGGGCCATTCACCGCGTCATGCGGGACCTGTGCCTGCCGGAAGCCGTCGAGCGGGCCAAGGGCGTGTGCCGGGTGCAGGAGACGCCCCGGGAATTCGAGTCCGCCCTGCGTCTCCTTGAATGCACCCCGTCGGACGGCATATCTTTTCTGATCAGCGACGGCGACCGCCATTTCCTGGTGACCGACGTCGACCGGCTGGCAATTGAACTGGCGATGTCCGGGGCGGCTCCGCCCGAATGGCGAAACCTTGATTCCGCGATTCTGCACACCTTGTTCATCGAACTGGTCTGGGACCGTTCCGAGGATTCCGGTATCGCGTATGTCCACGGTGCCCGCGAGGCCGTCGGCCAGGCCCGCCGCGAGAACGGCACCGCGGTCGTCCTGAAGCCCCCAGAATTCTCCGACGTGCGGGCCATCGCCATGGCCGGCGGGCGCGTTCCCTACAAGTCGACTTCATTCGATCCCAAGCCGCGAAGCGGGTTTGTGCTGCGCATGCTCTGAGGACCGCTGACGAGGACCACCTACGGAAGAGAGATCTGATGAGAGAGAACGGCATCTGCACCTGCTGGCCGGGCGCGACCGTCTGGCTGACCGGCTTGCCCAGCTCGGGAAAGACGACCATCGCGCACGCCATGGCCGAACGCATGCGCGCCGGGGGACGCCGGGTGGAGGTGCTCGACGGCGACGAGATCCGCGCCACCCTGTCCGCGGGGCTCGGCTTCAGCCGCGAGGACCGGAACACCCATGTGCAGCGCATCGGCCTCGTCGCCGAAGTCCTCGCCCGCAACGGTGTGTTGGTCCTGGTGCCGGTGATCGCGCCGTACGCCGACCAGCGCGAGGCCGTCCGCAAACGCCACGAGGCGTCGGACACGCCCTATCTGGAGGTCCATGTGTCCGCACCCGTCGAGGTGTGCGCCGAACGAGATGTGAAGGGTCTGTACGCCAAGCGGGCGGCGGGCAAGCTGTCCGGGCTCACCGGTGTCGACGACCCGTACGAGGTACCCGATGCGCCCGACCTGCGCATCGCTTCGCACCAGCAGACCGTGCAGGAGTCCCTGGCCGCGCTGCACACGCTGCTCACCGAGAGGGAGCTCGCATGACCACGATCACGTCCTCGCCGGCGCGGGAGGCAGACCGCCCCGCCACGCTCAGCCATCTGGACGCCCTCGAGTCCGAGGCCGTGCACATCCTCCGCGAGGTGGCCGGCGAGTTCGAGAAACCGGTGATCCTCTTCTCCGGTGGCAAGGACTCCATCACCATGCTCCACCTGGCGCTCAAGGCCTTCGCGCCCGCTCCGGCGCCCTTCTCCCTGATGCACGTGGACACCGGGCACAACTTCCCCGAGGTCATCGAGTACCGCGACCGGGTCGTGGCCGAGCACCGGCTCCGGCTGTACGTGGCCTCGGTGCAGGAGTACATCGACCGCGGCGTCCTCAAGGAGCGTCCGGACGGCACCCGTAACCCGCTGCAGACGGTCCCGCTGACCGAGGCCATCCGGAAGCACGGCTTCGACGCGGTCCTCGGCGGCGGGCGGCGCGACGAGGAGAAGGCCCGCGCGAAGGAGCGGGTGTTCAGCCTCCGCGACGAGTTCTCGCAGTGGGACCCGCGCCGTCAGCGGCCGGAGCTGTGGCAGCTCTACAACGGCCGGCACGCCGTCGGCGAGCACGTCCGGGTGTTCCCGCTGTCCAACTGGACCGAGCTGGACGTCTGGCAGTACATCGCCCGCGAGAACATCGCGCTGCCGGAGATCTACTTCGCCCACAAGCGCGACGTGTTCCGGCGCTCCGGCATGTGGCTCACCGCGGGCGACTGGGGCGGTCCCCGCGACGACGAGCCGGTCGTCACCCGCCAGGTCCGCTACCGAACCGTGGGCGACATGTCCTGCACCGGCGCCGTCGAGTCCGACGCGTCCACCGTCGAGCAGGTCATCACCGAGATCGCCGCGTCCCGACTCACCGAGCGCGGCGCGAGCCGCGCCGACGACAAGCTGTCCGAGGCCGCCATGGAAGACCGCAAGCGCGAGGGGTACTTCTAAATGAGCACGTCCACCGACCAGATGACGCACGGCTCCGACGTGGAGACCACGACGCTGCTGCGGTTCGCGACCGCAGGTTCCGTCGACGACGGCAAGTCCACCCTGGTGGGCCGGCTGCTCCACGACTCCAAGTCGGTCCTCGCCGACCAGCTGGAAGCCGTCGAGCACGCCTCCCG